>CAJOQC010000216.1 GCA_905236785.1 uncultured Selenomonadaceae bacterium | reverse complement strand
TGGACGCGATGCGGGATATGGCCGCCGCCTTTGATTACGACAGCATAATGTATATTTTTGATTCCCTTGCCGAATACAGGTTTGAGGATGGGGACAAAGAAAAAATCGCGGCATTAAAAGCCGCCGCCGCAAAACCCGATTGGGACAAGCTCAAGGAGCTTTTGAGATAACACCGAAAGGAAAAGACCTATGAACAAAAATATTTTGATGATAAGCGAAGGCAACACCTTTATGGTGAGTGCCATCGAAAAGAATTTGGCGGCATCGGGCTATAACCCCATTCATATTGCGCCGCAAATGTCCGACATAAACGAACATCGCGCCGATGCCGACCTCATTGTTTTTTATCTCGGCAACCTTGACGACGAATACACCAAAACCCTTGTTTTCCTGAAAGATATATGTATGCAGGACGACAAACAGCTTGTTTTAATCGGCAACGAAGTGGAAATTGAGCAGGTGGAGGAGTACATCCCCAAGACGGTGGTGACGGCTTCATTTGCTCGCCCCTTTGACATGAAAAAACTCATTGCCGACGTTGATTTTATCATGCAGACCAACGATAACGAGAAGAAAAAAACCATTCTTTTGGTTGACGACGACAGCACATTCTTGAAAATGGTGAAAGGCTGGCTGTCCTCAAAATACCGCGTGACCATAGTGACAAGCGGGGCGCAGGCTCTTATGTACATCGCCGACAACACCCCCGACCTTATACTTTTGGACTACGAAATGCCCGTGACTTCCGGCCCGCAGGTGCTCGAGATGATACGCAGCGAAACCCGCGTGGACGACATACCGGTTATATTCTTGACGGGCAAGGGGGATCGCGAAAGCGTCATGAAAGTTTTGTCCCTAAAGCCCGACGGTTATTTGTTAAAATCAATGGCGCGGGACAAATTGGTGGGCGCGGTGGACGAGTTTTTCGAGAAAAAACGTTTGCAACAGTTAAATGATTTTCATTGAGTTTTGGCGGAGGGCAACGCCATGAGAAACGTAAAGAAAATACTTGTCGCCATGTTTTTGGCGTTGGCAGTTATGCTCAGCGGTTGCGTTGACGAAGGCGGAAGCGCCAAGAGGTCAAACGTGAGTTTTGCCGACACCTATAAGCAGGGCGACACATGGACGGTGTATTGGTATCTTTGCGGCACGGACTTAGAAACTCAATACGGCGCGGCAACAAGCGACGTTATGGAGCTTTTGAAGGTGAAACTGCCGCCCAACGTGAAGGTGATAATCGAGGCGGGCGGCACGAAAGTTTGGCAAAACAACGCCTTTCGCAATAACTCCGTAAATCGTTACCTTTACGACGGGGACGGCCTCCATGAAATCGGGCAACTGCCGGATGCGGACATGGGCAACCCCGAAACTTTGAGCGAGTTTTTGCGTTTCGGCAAGGAAAATTACGCCGCCGATCATAGCGTGTTTGTGTTTTGGGATCATGGCGGCGGCAGCGCCAACGGCGTTTGCTTTGACGAACGAACGGGCAATTCACTGAAATTAAACGACATTAACGATGCCTTTGCGGCGGTGTATGAGGCCGCCCCCGATAATCCGCCCTTTGAACTTGTTGGTTTTGATGCCTGCCTTATGGCAAGTTACGACACCGCCGCTTCTCTTTACGGCTACACCCGCTATATGACGGGGTCGGAGGAAGTAGAGCCGGGGAACGGTTGGCAGTATACAAGTTGGGTCGGCGCGTTGGCGGAAAATTCTGCCGTCGGCGGCGCAAAATTGGGGAAGATAATCTGCGACAGCTATCTTGACGACTGTATCGCAACGGGAACGGACAAGGCGGCGACATTATCCGTCGTCGATATGAATAAGCTCCCTGCCTTAAAAGCCGCTTACGAAACTTTTGGCGTTGACGCTCTTCGTAAGGCCGCCGATAACCCCAACGCTTTCTTTTCCATATTTTCCCGCAAGGCGAGAACCGCCGAAAATTACGGCGGCAATACCCGCGAACAGGGCTTTGCCAACATGGTTGACATCAGCGATTTAGCCAAAGAATCCGCCGAACTTCTCCCCAATTCTGCCGAAAAACTTATAAACGCCGTAAACGATGCGGTCATATACCGCGTGCAGGGGGCGTACCGCGCCGACGGCGGCGGCTTGTCGGGTTTTTACACCTATAACGGCGACGAGGACAATTTGCTTCTTTATGTTTCGCAAAAATCCGTGCCGACGGCTTATAAGTATTTGTATTACTATTTGGTTTACGGCGAAAAGCTGCCCGGCATGGAAGATTTAATCGCCAACGCCGCGCCGCAGGAAACTGCGCCAATCGTGCCCCCCTCCGCGACAAAGCACAAACTCTTTGACGTATCGACCCTTGAAGATTTGCCGGTTGCGGTAGACGGCGAGGGCAACGCCGTTATTACGCTCAGTGAACAACAGCGCGAGATGCTGACCGCCGTCCATTGTAATCTTGTGTATATGGATTTTGAACATGACGTTTTGCTTTACTTGGGCAGCGATACGGACATTAAAGCCGACTGGAACACGGGGGTGTTTAAGGATAATTTCCAAGCCACATGGCCAATGCTTGACGGGCATCCCGTTTATGTGGAAATCACCGACGAAAACGAGGACTACAACATTTACTCTGTGCCTATCCTTCTTAACGGCGAAAAATATAATTTGCAAATCGCCTATATTTACGCCGACAATCAATACAGAATTTTGGGCGCAAGGAAGGAAATAGGCGCAAACGGCATGGCGGATCGCAACTTGCGGCAGCTTAAAGTCGGCGACAAGATAACGACCATTCACTACGCCATGTCCATATCCGGCAATGACAGCGAGTTTAGCCCCTATACGGTTGATACTTTCACCGTCGGCGAAAAGACCCATTTTGCCGACGAGCAGATTGACGAAGGCGAATACGCCTATTGTTTCGAGTTCGTATCGCCCACCGGCGACAGCGCAACTTCGGCAATGGTCAATTTCTCCGTGAAGGACGGCAAAATTATGACTTCTGCGGAATAAACAAGAACGCGATAAAAATATAGGGCATCTCTGAAAATAGAGATGCCCTATGTTTTTAAGAAACGCCCGCGCTGTTAAAGACTTCGTTCATACTCCCGACGCGATAACCTTCTAAATCCAAGGCGACGTACAAAAATCCGCAGGACTTTAGGGCGGCAACAATTTCCCTTCGCTCGTTGTCGCGTATAAGCCGCGAAAATTCGGCGGGGTTTACTTCAAGGCGCGCCGTATTGTCGCCATGAACACGCACTCTTACATGGCAAAAGCCCCTGTCCCGGAGAAATTGCTCCGCCCTGTCAATTTTTGCAAGTTTTTCTGCGGAAATCATTTCGCCGTAGGGTATGCGGGAGGCAAGACAGGCCATGGATGGCTTGTTCCATGTGGGCAGGTTTAATTCCTTCGACAATTCGCGAATGTCCGTCTTTTTTAATTTGGCATGGCGCAGGGGGCTTTTTACCGACAATTCGGCAACGGCCAAACGCCCCGGGCGATAGTCGCCGTCGTCGTCAAGGTTGGAGCCTTCCGCAACATATTTAATGCCGCGATTGTCGGCGATGTTTATTATTTTTTGCAAAATGTTTCGTTTGCATATATAACAACGGTTTTGCGGATTTTGGCGAAAACCTTCGACGCTAAACTCTTCGGCGGCAAAAACAACTTGCAAAATATTTTCCCGTCGGCAAAATTCCTCGGCAGCCTCAAGCTCTCGACGGGGAAACATACTTGATGAGGCCGTGACGGCGATAACGTTGCCCCCCAAGGTGTCATGCGCCGCCTTCAGCAAAAATGTGCTGTCCGCGCCGCCCGAAAACGCCACGGCAAGGCTGTTTAATTCCCGAAGATATTTTCTTAAATTATCATATTTTTCTTGAAGTTCGGCATTCATAAACATTTCCTTTGCAAAGCGGATACGAAAACAACGAAGTCACCGCGGGGCAACTTCGTTGTTTGTATGCCGTAAATGTGAAATTTATTCTTTGAAATACTTCGCCGCGCCGGCGTTCATGTCAACGGGCATACCCTCGGTGGCCTTCTCTTTCTTGATGAGTTTGCCGACGGAATGGGCAGTTTCAAGGCGTTCAAGGTTGCTGAAAATCGCTTTGGTGATATTGTAGCCGGTCTTTTCGTCAACATCGGTGGTTGCCACAAGCATAGCCATGACGGAAACGGTGGGGACTTCTTCGTCAAAACCTTGGTAAGAACCGGCAGGAATTGTTGTCTTGGTGTAGAACGGATATTTGGCGATAAGTTTGTCGGCAATTTCCGCATCCACAGGCAACAAACGGATTTTATGTTGCGAAGCGATGTCCTGAACCGACGCTGTGGGGTAGCCGGCCGTCAAAAAAGCCGCGTCCACGTTGCCGTCTTTAAGGGCGTTTGCTCCTTCGGCAAAAGAAAGATACTGGGGTTCAATGTCGCTGTAGGTAAGTCCGTATGCTTCCAAAATCTGCCGCGCATTGGCCTCCGCGCCGCTGCCGGATGCGCCGACGGCCACGCGTTTTCCGCGCAAATCAGCTACGGAATTTATGCCGGATTTGTCAAGGGTGACAAATTGGCAAGTCTCGGGGTAGAGGGTTGCAATGCC
>CAJOQC010000215.1 GCA_905236785.1 uncultured Selenomonadaceae bacterium | reverse complement strand
TATCAGATTGTCTCAATCGCTTGTTCAAATTTTTCTCTTGTTATGCCGTAGTCGTTTAAGCGACGCAAGAAAATTTTGGCGTTGGCAAAACCTATATTAAGTGCCGCGCCTAATTTCGCTCTGCGGCAGACGGCGTTGCTTGTTCCCGTTAAATTGTGACGTGTAAGGTCGGCATAGGTAAATTCTTGGCGACGATTGGCGCACTTAGTTTGCACGTTTCTTAGAGCTGTCCGTATTGCGGCTACACTTGCCTGTTCAATGCCTATATCGCCGTTGGCTGTGGCGTTTTCAACGGGTACAAAAGCCTGTTTGGCCTTGGGGAATTTTTTGGTTAAGAATGTTCTTATGCGCTCCCCGGCGGCATCGGGGTCGGTGAGTATTATTATGCCCCTTTGTTCGTAAGCGGCTTTTATGTTCGGCAAGATGTTTTTGCCAAATTCAAAACCGTTGGTGATGAGACAATCGGCATCTACGGCTTTTTTTACCGCGATTACATCCATTTTTCCTTCGACAACGATAACTTCCTTCAGCATAATCACAAAATCCTTGTAACGGCGGCGTAAACTGCCTCATGAATCTCTTGGGGCGAGCGGATGATGTTCCCTTTGGCGCAGGATATTCTTTGCCAACAGTATTTTTCGCATAGCATATTGTAAGCGGCATAGGATTTTTCTAAAAAATTCGCGTCTTTTTCGTGAATGTCTTTCTTGTTGCCGCGTTGTGCGATAAGCTCTGCGCTTAACCGTGGAGGCATATCCAAAAAAATAACCAAATCCGGCACGGGTAAGCCGATTTTTACAAATTCCAAATCCCACAACCATTGCAAAAAAATGTCCCGCTCCGCAGAATCGGCTATTTTTGCCGATTGATGCGCCATATTTGACGTGGTGTATCGGTCGGCCAAAACAATACCGTCTTCTTCGCAAAATATTTCTCGGTTCATCTTAAAGGATGCATAGCGATCGACGGCGTAGAAAAGGGAAGCGGCATAGGGATTGACATCGGCGGGGTCGTGTCCGAATTTGCCGGATAAGTACATTTTTATTAAGGCGGAGGAATCCGATGTATAATCGGGGAAGGAAATTTTGTGGGTTTTTCCGGCAAATTTCTCGTCGGCATTTAATCGTTCAAAGAGCAGTTTTGTCTGCGTCGCCTTCCCCGAACCGTCCCCGGCCTCGATGACGATAAGTTTTGACATATCAGATTATCTCCTTGGCCACCACGCGAATTTTTCGCAGAGTGCTGTCAAACGGACCGGTTATCTTAAAACCTGCCGCTTTTACTTCGGTTATGTATTCGCTTATTTCTTTGGTGATTATTTCTCCGGGCAGGACGACGGGAATACCGGGCGGATAAACGGTCACTTCTTCGGCGGCGATACGCCCAACGCAACGGGCAAATGACACGGCTTGACTTGCGGCAAAAAACGCTTCGCGGGGGTTAAGTTCCGCTTGCGGCGCAGGTAAGCGCGGCGCGGCCAATGTATACATCTTGTCGCCGTTATAATTATTGGCAACGTCCATAAGTGCCATAATAGCCGCATGGGCATCCTTCATGGTGTCTGCGTAGGAAATCAACAACAAAACGTGATAGGGGTCGGCAAGTTCGCAAACCACTCCGCGTTCGCGAAGCATTTTTGCCGTTTCCATGCCGCTTATGCCCAACGCTCTGGTGTTTATGGTTATTTTTGTAACGTCAAGATCGGCTATGCTCTTTTTGCCGACAGCCTCCTTGCCAAATGAACTTAAGCCTCGTATTTCGTTGACGATACGCCGCAGTTCGTTGGCTAAGTCTGCGGCATTGGAGAACGCGGCAAAATTTTCTTCTGCCTGCATACGGGCAATATCAAGGGAGGCAAGCATTATCTGATTGGGGCTGGTGGTTGTCAGCATACTCATAGCGCGATGAACACCGCTTTCGTCGGCGTTCTTGCCGAGCAATAACATCGACGTGCCGGTGAGCGAGCCTAATAGTTTATGGGTACTTACGGCTGACATATCCGCGCCTAAATCCAAGGCTTGTTCGGGAAGTTTTGAAGAAAACTTTAGATGTGCGCCATGGGCTTCGTCAACCAACAACATCATGTTATGGGCATGGGCGATTTCGGCTATTTCTTTAACGTAGGTACACATACCGTAATAGTTTGGGGATACCAAAAAAATCGCCTTAGCATCCGGGTGTTCGCTGACGGCTTTTTCAATGCTTGCCAGCGATACCCCGGCCATAATCCCTTCAAAAATATCCGGCACAACATAAACGGGGGTTACGCCAACCAGAGCCATAGCCCCAAATACCGAGCGATGAATGTTGCGGGGCATAATCACCGTGTCGCCGGGTTTTAACGCCGCCATAAACATGGCATGTATAGCCCCGGTGGTGCCGTTTATCGAAAAAAAAGCCGATTTTGCGCCGTAGAGTTTTGCTGCCGCCTTTTGAGCTTCCTTTATCGAACCTGTCGGGCGGTGTAAGTCGTCAAGTTCGTCCGTTAAAGACACATCTGCTTTTAATCCGTCGTCGGTCAAATAGTGTTTTAAGAGTTTGTGCGCTCCTTTTCCCTGTTTATGCCCCGGCGTGTGGAACGCCGTCAGTTCTTCTCCTATGTATTTGTCGGTTGCTTCGGCAATAGGTACATTCATCATTCTCCCTCCGTTTTCGGTCGTTTTATTCGCAAATGAACTTTCGTGCCCTTGCCTTTTACCGATGTTATATTTATTTGTGCACCGATTGTTCGTCCGCGTTCTTTCATGCTTAAAATACCAAGACGGCTTTCTTCGTCGGATTTAGAGATTTCATCTTCGTCGAAACCCTTGCCTTCGTCCTCAATGAGGACAGAAAGGTTGTCGGCGGCAAAAAGCATACGCATACGCGCTTTTTTTTCGCCGGAATGGCGGGCGGCGTTGTTGAGAGCTTCCTGGGCAATGCGGAAAACAGCTATTTCGTATGATTTTGGCATTTCCCAAACTTCGCCGTCTACGCCGAAGGATACGTCGATAATTCCTCGTTCGGTCATTTTGCTGCAAAATTGCGTAAGTGCCGGCACAAGCCCCAAATCATCAAGAGCCATGGGACGCATATCAAAGATGAGCTGACGCAACCCAGCAAGACATACTTTTATCTGTTGTCGCAATTCCTGTACGCTACGTTTGGCTTCTTCCGGATCAAAGTCTATCAATTTTTCGCAAAGGGAAGCTTGCAACAAAAGATGCGCCATGTCTTGCGCCGGCCCGTCGTGGATTTCTCGGGATACGCGATAACGTTCGTCCTCTTGGGCTTTTATGACTCGCGCACCGATGAATTTGTCCTTTTGCGCCTTCTCTATTTGCCACACCACGCCGCCTATTTCGCTTGACAAATAGGACAGCACCGAACCGACGGCAAAAGCCAGGTGCTCGGCTTGGCGAAGCATTATTTTTAAGTCGCTTATCCGTAACGACAACTTTTCCCGTTGTTCGCGGAGACGTTTTTCGTTGTCACGTTCTAAGGCCAAGTCAACTTGCACGTTGGCCACGGCCTCATAACTTCTCCTTATTTCGTCTTCGGAGTTTTCGGCAAAATTGCCGCTTACTTGCGCCAGATGTTGTTTTTGCTGTTGCTCTTCTTGTTGAAGTTCATAGACGCGTTCAACAGAAACGCGAATTTTGTTCTCAACGTCGGTTAAAGTTTCTTCAGCTTCAAGAAGGGCATTGCGCGTAGATTCGTAAATATCGAAAATCTGCCCTTTATTGTCTTCGATTGTGGCTATAGTGTTTGATAACACGCGCCGTAACGAACCTTCTTTTGTTTCAGCGCCGGATAAAACCGCAGCTAAATCCGCCGTCATAAAATCACCTTCTGTTTATTTTGCTCATTATTTTTGCCGACGCTTTTTTAGCCAGAATAAGAACAAAAAGGCCAAAAATACACCGGCGATGGCGTAGGCGTCTCCCACGCCGAAGGTAACAGCCGTTTCTTTGTCGTTTATTTTGACGTAAATAGCCAACAGAACCACAGCAACAACGGCAATGTTGCTTATGACTTTGCCGTTTTTCCTAAAAAAACTTTCTTTGTTGTCCGCCATGAGTTTTCCTCTCAATTACAAATCGTCATTCCTCATCCGGCAGTTTTGCGCTGACGGCAAGGGAATAAACGTCGTTTTTGTCGTTGTAGCTTTTTATGAATATATATACTCGACCTTTATCTTCACGCTTTATGGCAGATGATTGCAATACTTTGTTTTCCATGCCAAGGCGTTGATAGGCTCGATCGATGATTGCGCCGTTTAAGTCATCGTTCAAAAAGCCCAAGGCCAACACCGTTGCCCGAAAAACATCGGCGACCTTATCGACGGAGGCCTCGTCCATCACACCTTTATGGAGTATTACTATGCCGACCGGCTTAATATTTTCAACGGCGTTTATAATTATTATATTGTCTTTGTCAATCCCCGCCAAATAGGTTTCGTAATTTCCTTGTTGTTTGTGGTTGGCGTAATCTACAATTTTATATTCTGCCATATTGTTATACTTTTGAACAAAATCTTCAACCGTCAAGTCGTCAGTGAGAGTCAACGGTTTTTCTTCAGCCTCTGCCGGACAATTTGCCGTAAAAAGCAACAATGCGCAAAACACTTGTATGCCCGTTTGTATAATTCTTCTCTTTAAGGTCAATGAAACTTCCTCCCCTATAATTTTTGCGAATAAAAGCCGTCCCTCATGATACATGAGAGAACAGCTTTTGTCCATAAAAGAAACGTTAAAATCTACCAATATCGAATACAGAGTTACGGTTTATGGGGAAAAATTCTTGCAATTTTTGAACAAATGTTGCAAAATTTGAAAGTAGCGATAAATAACGACAAAGTAGGTATTGATACTATTTTTCAATTAAATGGATAGCAGTAGCAACACTACGTTGAGCGGCTTTTGACGCAGTATGCCGTAAAAAGACCCGGCAAGGGTGCAAAAATTATGCAGTGTTTCCTATGTGGGAAATAAAGTGGCAAACGTTAGAAAGGTAGGGATGGTTTATGGTTATTGCCCTTTCGGTATACGAATTTATAGAAACAATTGCTTATTTTTACGTTGATGATGTCAGCCGTCGCGGCTTTTTAGTCGATCCCGGCGCAGAACCTGATAAATTGTTGTCGGTTATTGAGGAAAAAAATATTGTCTTGGAAAAAATTTTGTTGACGCATGGTCATTTCGATCACATGGGAGCGGCGGACGTACTCAGACAAAAATTGAATATTCCTGTTTGTATGCGTCAAAAGGGCAAGGATTATGTTGAAAATCCCGGTCTTAATTTGTCGATGCAAACAGGACGAACCATAACCCTTAAAGATGTGGTGTTTTTGTCGGATTATTCGACGATTGCCCTAAAGGGAGGCAATGAAATTTCTTTGCGGGTAATTCCCGTAGAGGGGCATACTGAGGACGGCGCGGTTTATTATGACGAGAAAAACGCGATAGCCTTTGTGGGGGATTCGATTTTTAGGAACAGTTACGGCGCGACACATTTTCCCGGTGGTGACGAGATAAAACTGCTACGCGATATAAAAGAAAAAATTCTTTCGTTGCCCGATAATACTGTTTTACTTTCGGGACACAGCGAACCTACAACGGTGGGAGAAGAAAAAATGCGACCATGGTTTGCGTAAAAAAATAAAGACAAGACCGCTCCGATGGGGGCGGTTTTTTGATGTAATATTAACTAAAGGCAACCTCTAAAAACTCCCTCCGTCAGCCCTGCGGGCTGCCACCTCCCTCCAAGAGGGAGGCTTAAATCAGCCCTCCTCT
>CAJOQC010000214.1 GCA_905236785.1 uncultured Selenomonadaceae bacterium | reverse complement strand
GGGCAGGAATTTGCGCCGCCTTCAATGGCGGATTTTAGATACTTAAAGTCAGCGTCGGATTCTTCAAAGGACAAATCGTCGATAAAAACAATAAAATACTTCCCCGCAAAGTTCCGCAAATGCGCCATAAGGGCGGGCAATTTTTTCAGTTCGTCTTTTGTTATCTGCACCAACCGCAAGCCTTCTTCGGAAAATTTGCCCACAAGAGCCTTCACTGCCGAGGATTTGCCTGTGCCTCTCGCGCCGGTCAGAAGTATGTTGTTGGCGGCGCGTCCCTTTACAAAGGCTTCCGTGTTTCTTATTACGGCGTTTTTTTGCTTGTCGCAGCCCACCAAGTCTTCAAAACTTACGGCTGCAAAATGTTCAATGCCGTTTAATTTCCCCTCCCGCCAAATAAACGCGTCGTAGTCCGCAAGGTCGGCATAGCCAAAGCGGGAATAATAGGTCAAAAAAGCGTCGGCGAGTTCTTCGCCGCTTTCGGCGTTTTTCACCCGTTGGCGCAGAAAAACAGCCGCTTGCCTGTCGTTGATTGCCGTGGGGCGATAATCGTCAAGCAGGGTTTCGCCGAAAATCTCGCCGGGTAATTTTTTTACGAGGGGAAACAGTATTTTCATGTCGCGGACAAAGGCGCGGCGCAAATCCTCCCCCACGCCGCCGCTGTTTTTCATGGCCGCCCTGGCGGCGGCGTTTTCGTCCCTGCCGACAAAATCCGCAATATAGGCGGCAATAAGGTTGCCGCTGTAACCATGTTTTTCGGCGCGGTCGATAAGCTCCCCCGCCATGGCAAAGAACAGTTCATTGTTTTTCGGTTCGCTAATGGCGGCGATAATTTTCGCAAAAGTTTCGTCCTTGTTTAAGGCGCGGAGAATCAAAAGTTTTTGTAAATCCTTGGTGTTCATAAATTCAATCGTTCCTTTTGATATACATGGCAGAAGCGACAAAGTCCCTGCCCCGGGGCAAAGGCGCGGCGCGGCACAATTCCTGCAAATCGGCGGCGGCCACGTCCTTTGCTATCATGCGGCGGGCTGTATTGTCGGCATCATGTCTTATAAATTTAGCCAAACGGTTCACTATGGGCGCGGGGGATAGGCTTTTTATTTTTTTTAGCCACAGCCGCCCCCTGTCGTTAAAGGCCAACACACGAATATATTTGGCCCCCGCTTTGTCAAATTCGGCGGTTTCGTCGGCGGCGAAATTCAACATAATATGGCAAAGGGCGCGGCGTATTCGGCTTTTGGGGTAACGTTTCGCGCTTGCCATGTCGATTATTTGCGCCAAACTTGCCGCTGTTTTTGCTGCCTTTTTCAGCCTGTCCCCAAGTCCTTCGTTAAGACCGAAAATATCTTCGCCATTCCAACTATCGTCGGCAATTTTCGCGGCAACTGCGCGAAACAAACGCTCTTCTTGCGGATAATCCCTATTTTCCCGCAAATTATTAAGAGTTTGCGACGGAACCGCCCCCGCAATTTTATCCCATGGCGGCTCATCGG
Source organism: uncultured Selenomonadaceae bacterium (assembly GCA_905236785.1). Classification (GTDB taxonomy): domain Bacteria; phylum Bacillota; class Negativicutes; order Selenomonadales; family Selenomonadaceae; genus CAJORE01. The sequence continues at coordinate 4,285 of CAJOQC010000214.1, read as the reverse complement.
CAAAAAGTGTCTTGCGAAGAGCCGCGCCGCTTGCCGCCCCCTCGGTTATTTTAGTTTCGTTATGCCCTGCGCCCATGCGGGGCAAAACAATGGGGGTTAGGTTGTTTTCAAGGCGATTGACGGCGCGAAGGTACTCCACCGCCAAAATATTGTTCGGTTGCCGCAAAACATCTTTATCGGCCGTAAGTTCCAAAGTTTCCGTCAAGGCGGCGGCGTAGGATTGCCCGGCTTTTATATTCTTTCGCAGTTTTTCTTGAGTTGTTGTTGCGTCAATCGCGGCGGCTATTTTCGTCAGCATATTTTTGTCGGCGTTTTCCGCGCCGAAAGCCAAGAACTTTGCCCCCGCCTTTTGCAACAAGTCCGCGCCTCCTCGGGCAAAATCCTGTGCGCTTCTTAGGGCAAAGACGGCGGGCAACTCTATCACCAAGTCAACCCCGCCGACCGCCGCCAACATAGCGCGGCTGTGTTTATCCGCTATGGCAGGCTCGCCCCGCTGGGTAAAACCGCCGCTCATGGCCGCGATTATTATATCCATGCCAAATTCGCGACGCAACTTTTCGATTTGCCATGCATGGCCGTTATGAAACGGGTTATACTCGGCGATTATGCCGCAAACTTTGGGGTTAAAATTATCCTTCATAAATCAAAACTTAAATCGCGCCTCAAAGCCGAAAATGAACTCGCCGTCCTCCCTATCGACGGTTGCGCTCATACGGTCGTTAAAGTCGTACTGCACGCCGAAGCGATGCACTCGTTCGCCCAAGCCGTGAACATAGTGAACTTGAAATTTGTCGGTGATGTACTTGCCGATTTCCACATTGTAAACATTCTTCTCGTTTTCGGCATGATTTTTGATTGCCGAACCGCTGCCCCGCGCTACGGAGAAACTGTCAAGGAACAAAATTTTTCGCACAGTGTCTTCCACTTCGGACAAAATGCTCATCTGCAAGCCCACCGCCAACACGTCCCCGGCGGTTACGCTCGTGCCTTCCTTGTAAGCGTTACGCAAAGTCAACAGCGAAATTATCTCCGTTTCGCTAAGACCGTTGCTTGAGGTTAAACGTTTTTGCATTTTATCGAGCGGCCCGTTAAGGTTTAGATAAACCGTAGCCTGTGTAAGTTTCGCATCGGCGGCGAAGGTTATGCTTGGAAAGAAAGAGCCTACTTGGTTAAAGTACGCCTCCCCCTCTCTAATCTTAAAAACAGTCTTTAAGAAATTAACCGTGCCTTTTTTAACCGACAATGTGCCGGATGTCATGGGGTGCTTGGCCGTGCCGCCAAAATGCGCCGAACCAACCACATACATATCGTAAAGATAGGATGTGTAAAAGTGAACCTTCTCTCCCAAATTTAGGCTTACGTCAAGCATAAGACTCGGCATTTCCCCGTCGGTTTCGGGTATGGATGGTATGCCCACGGTACAATTTTCAAAATCAAGATTGCCGCTTAGTTTCGGCATTTTAACGCGATCGAAAAGCAACCCTTCCGACAGGTTGAAACTGCCGTTTAGTTTGCCGTTATAAAAGTTGCTTTTTATGTCAAGACCGTTTAACTTCAAATCTGCGCCGTAATCGACGATATTTAACCCTTCGCCCACGGCGACCTTGCCCGTCAAGTTATAATCGCCGTCGCCCATTTTGCCGCTACATTCTTCTATGGTTGCTTTATCGCCGCTAAAGACCAATTTTAACGCCATATCCGTCACGGGAGTGTCAATGTATTTTAGTTTCATTGCGCCCGTAGGGAGGGCAAATTCGCCGTTTATTCGCGGCCGCGCCGCCGTGCCGGTTATCTCCACATTGCCCTTGGTTGCGCCCATTGCCCACTCAACGCTGTCCGACAAAGTGGGAAGAAGGCTTAAATCCGCCTTGTCAAGGAAAATTTTTAATTTTATCTGCTCGATGTCGTTTAACTCTTCGTCCTTTCGAGCCACAAGAGCGTGCAAGGGAACAATGCCCTTGGCCTCGGCCATATACGTTTTCTCGTCAATCAGCTTATGCACCGACAAGTCCTTGATGTCAATAAGCCCGTTCTTTAAGGAAAGGTTGCCAAGGAATTTGTCGAAGGTCGCGCCGCGAACGCCGCCGTCGCGGGCGGTGAAAGTTACGTCGGCGGATGGATTTGCTATTGTTCCGCCAAATTTCGCGGCGATGTCCGCCATGCCGATTACATTTGCGGAATCCACGCCGGCAAGCCCCACCAACATACCAAAAGCCAAAGAATTTGCGGTAAAACTTGCGTCTATTTCGCCGTTAAGGTCAACCGCCCCCGAAACGGCAAAATCGCCGCCATCTCCTTGTTGTCCCTGAAATTTATTTATTTTTATCATATGATTGACAAGGGAAATATCAACATCAATATTTTTTACGGCGTAACCCACGACAGAACCGTCATTTACGCCGCCCCGCAAAAATACGGTGGGATTGCTTAAAGTGCCGCCAAATCGTATGTTGCTTGTAAGATGCCCCTGCACCTTGTCGTCGGAGTGGCCGGCTATGGCAATTAGGGCGTTGATGTCGGCGTTTTCCACGTTGGCCGCGCCGTTTAACCGTTCTGTTTCGGTGTTCACCGTGCCGACAAAATCAAACTTACCTTCGTTTTGGGTAAAAGCCAATTTTTTTACCCGCATTAACGCGCCGTAGTATTCCAAAACACCGTTTACGTTTTCGATTTTTTGACCGTTTAATGTCAATTCGTCGGACTTTAGCGTACCCAAGAACGTTGGCGCATCCAGATTGCCGCCGATTTCTCCGTCAAAAGTTCCATGTCCTTCCACTTCGTAGGGGAATTTATCCCGAAAACGTTGCATATCAATGTCATGGACGGCAACGGTCATTTTCATGTCCGTGGTCTTGCGGTCAAGCGTTCCGTTTACGTCCATATCCACCATAGGCGAATAAATATGAAAATCCTGCAAGCGCACCTTGTCGCCTTCGATATAATAGTCGCCGTCCATGCCGGAAAGCAACATACCGCGATAACTGCCGTAGTAAAAGTGAACATAGCCCACGGCATGAGGATTGTCCAGCGTGCCGGTAAAACGCAACGTGTTATCCACATTGCCCGTTAAAGGTTGATCCGGGGCGACAAGAGCCATAAGATCCTCGCAACGCACGCCTTCGGTGTCGGCGCGAAGATCTATGCGTTTTTCGCCGGAAAGACCGATGCTTCCCGTCACAGTCCATTTTTCCTTGCCGTCCTTCTCCATGACAAATTCGCCGATGTTAAGGCCGTCCAAATTGCCGGACAACTTTGCCTTTAGGCTGTCAAAAGGTTGGTGCAAAATGCGCCCCCGTAAGGCCGAAACGCTTAAATCTACGTAAGGATTGGCAATATCACCTTTAATGCTGCTCTTAAAATCCACCAGTCCCACCGCGTCCACCTTGGGGGCAAAGTTTTTTATGAGGGACAAGTCAACATGGCCGCCGTACACGTTCATATTCAGCATCTTGCCGTCGATTAACGAACCTTCAACGCCTATGTCGCTACGGTTGGGCATTTTTATGCTTAGATAATCCACGTAAACATTGCCCTTGTCAACGGCAAAAGACGAGCCGACGCTGTTAATGACAACACCGTTGCCCACAAGTTTTTTTGCCCCTGCGCTGCCGTATATTTTCATGGCGGAAAAATCCGCCCCCTTGCCGCTTACGGCCAAATCCCCGTCAACAAACCCGGTAAGCCCCCGCAAAATATCAACCTGCGGCGCAAAGTCGGCGGCGTAGGCCACGTTGATGGCTTGAGGCTTTATATGAGCCGTGTAGGATAAATCACTAAGGTTCAGTTCTCCTTGGGCAAACACCGTGCCATCGAAAACTTTCGCCCGCAAATCCCCCACATACACAACATTATCCGCCAACCGCGCCTTAAAACTCGCGTCGCTAAAGGTTACGCCTTCTGCGTAACCTTCGGCAATGTTAAATTCGCCGTCAACCGTGGGGTTTTGGAAACTGCCCCCCACCTTGGCGGAAAAATCTGCCGCGCCTTCAAAGGGCAAATCCGCAAGCACCGCCGACGGCGCAAAATTTTGGGCGGCAACGGTTAAATTCATCAGCGGTTCGCCGTTGCTAAAGTCAATGTTGCCCTTAACGGTGGCTTCTTGACCTGCGGCTTTGGCGACGGCGGACAAAACCGCGCTTTTGTCCGTAAAGGAGGCAAAGCCCGTAATATCGTCGATAACAGTGTCTTTAACTCGGCCGGAAATTTTTTCGTATTCCGCCTCCCCGGAAAAGCTCAAAACGTCATATTGGCGCAAAATGTTTATTTTGCCTTTTTTTAGCGTGCC
>CAJOQC010000213.1 GCA_905236785.1 uncultured Selenomonadaceae bacterium | reverse complement strand
GTGGTGCTACGCTGAGGAGGAATGACGCAGTATGCCGGAAAAAGACCCGGCAAGGGTGCGGACGAATTATGCAGTGTTTCCTTAAAGTTGTTCTCATATAAAATATTCTATTGTATTTTCCGCCGTCATCATTGTGCGGGTGTTAAAAATTATTACTGCCTCCCGTTCGGCGGTGTTGCCAAAGGCGTAAGGCGCGGCGGTTTCGCTGTTAAACCGGGCAAAGGGGACAATTCGATTATATTCGCCGGGGTGTTTGTCGTCGCTTTTTACATCAACATCGGCAAATCCATCCGGCAAATAATACGGATCGAACAAATACACCTGCCCGTTCTTTTCGCCGGTAAGCAAAACATAATGATCGCCGTCAAAATTGAGGCGAACCACCGCCGCGCCGCCCCGCCGCAGAGCATCAATAACGGGGCTGTTGTCCCCTGCGTAAACGGCATCTCCTGCCAAGTAGCGGCTCGATATGGGCATAATGCCCGTCTTGCCCGCATCGCTTAGCCAATTTGACAAAAACATCATGGCCATGCGGGACGTGCCGCGCTTGCCCAAAGTGCCGCCCCTGCCGTAGCAATCAAGAGAATAAAGCATGATGTTGCGGATAAGTTCGGGGGATATTTCCTCTCGCTCAAAAAGAAAACTGAGAGCGTTAAGCAGTGACGTAGGGCCGCAGTCGTATTCGGAAATTTGACAGCGCAAGGGTATCTTCATCAAAATCAATCCTTTTATAACCGCAAAGCATATTGACTTTGTATGTTTTATAATATATCATATAGATGCAGATTGTTCAACTTTGGTTTAAGATTTTCAGTGCGCCTGCGCCAAGTTCCGCCAGATATTCCGCCGCAAGGGGCAACGCTTCCGGCTTTACGCAAAAGGTGGAGCTATGGAGCGCGCTTGATTTCCCCGTGCCGAAAAGCGCGAATACTCCCGGGATTTTCTCCTGATAATAAGCAAAATCTTCGCCGATTAACGTATGAGGAGCCGGGACGACGCAAAGCCCTTTTTTTTGAGCCGTTCGGGCGGCAAATTCCGTCCAAGTCACGTCGTTGTCCGTCGGCGGCGCGCCGTCGCCCCAAACAATTTCGCTCGCGCCGCCGAAAGCCGCGCCGATGTTTTGCGCCAAAGAAACAATTCGTTCCTTTATCAGTTTGCGGTCAGCAACGGAAAGACTGCGAACCGTACCCTCAAGAACGGCTTTTTCCGGCACGACGTTCCATAAATTGTCGGTGTTTATCTTGGTTACGCCGACGATATTCGGCGCAAAGGGGCTTATGTTTTGGGTGCGAATGGTTTGCGCCGCGTTTACAAATTGCGCGGCCATGAAAACGGGGTCAACGCCCTCTTCAGGATGCGCCGCATGAGTTCCCCTGCCGAAGAAAGTGATGACAAACTTATCAACAGAGGCCGTCACCGCGCCCGCGCTTATGCCCGTCTCTCCCACGTCAAGCACCGGGGAGGAATGAATGCCGAAAATGACCTGAGCATCGTCTAACGCTCCTGTGTCGATTATTTTAAGCGCGCCGCCGGGGTTTTCCTCCGACAGTTGAAAGACGATTTTTAACGCGCCCTTTAGTCTTTCTTCGTCTTCTTTTAGCAGCATTGCCGCCCCCAACAAAGCCGACATATGAAAATCATGACCGCAAGCGTGCATTTTGCCTTTGTTCACGGACTTATAGGAAAGGTCGGTCTGCTCCGTCACGGGCAAAGCGTCAATGTCGGCGCGCAAAACCGCAACAGGTGCATTGTCCTCCGCGCCAATCTGCGCCACCAGACCGGTTTTTAGCGGCAAATCAAGAATTTTTATCCCTAATTTGGTTAAATTTTCCCGCAGACGGGCGGTGGTGTTTACTTCTTCGTAGGAAATTTCGGGGTGCGCGTGAAACCACTTAAATTCCTCGACGAGCCATGCGATTTTTTCTTTGCTTAACTTGTTTTCCATAATTTTATCCCCCGTCGTTGTTCGTTGCAACAGTACCGTCAACGGCGAGTATAGTCAACCGATTTTATTTTGTCAACCGATAGGAGAAATTAAGACATGAAAGATTTTACCCTTGAAGTTCATGGCGACCACAGTTACGACAGCACCGGCGCAATAAGCGAACCGATTTATCTTTCGGCCACTTTCCGCCACCCCGGTTTTGGCCAAAGCACCGGCTACGACTATGGCCGCGTGGCCAACCCGACCCGCGCCGCCCTGGAAAAATCCGTTGCCCTTCTTGAAAAAGGCGAACGATGTTGGGCCGTGTCCTCCGGCATGGCGGCCATAAACTTGGCGATGATTTTACTTGAACCCGGCGACCATGCGATTTTAGGCGAAGATTTATACGGCGGTACCGTGCGTTTGACGCAGGAAATTTACGGGCATTACGGCATTTCCTTTGAATATGTCAACACCGCCGACACAAAACTTGTGAAAGCAAAAATGCGCCCCAAAACCCGCTTGATATTTTTAGAAACCCCCTCTAACCCCATGATGACCGTCAGCGACATTGCCGCCATAGCTAAAATTGCTCATGACGGCGGTGCCATACTTGCAGTTGACAACACCTTTTTGTCTCCCCATTTTCAAAAGCCGCTTGTTTTGGGCGCAGATATGGTTATTCACAGCGGCACAAAATATCTTTGCGGGCATAATGACGTTATCGCCGGTTTTTTGACGGTGAAGGATGGCGCGTCAAAAGAAGCCGAACGTATTGAAATGTTGGTGAAATCCGAAGGGCCAAACCTATCGAGCATGGATGCCTGGCTTATGCTCCGAAGCCTAAAAACCCTCGGCGTTCGCGTGGAACGGCAGGCCGAAACCGCCCTTAAGATAGCCCGTTGGCTACAGAATCAGCCCCAAGTGACCGACGTTTATTACCCCGGACTTACAAATCATCCCGGCTATTCATTGCAACATCGACAGGCTATCGGAGACGGCGGCATGGTGTCCTTTAAGGTCAAATCTGCCGAACTTGCCAAAAATATGCTGGGCAAATTAAAACTTATTGCCTTCGCGGAAAGTTTGGGCGGCGTCGAAAGCCTGCTGACGTACCCCATAGCCCAAACCCATGCCCAAATGCCAAAGGAACTTATCACCCGCACGGGGCTTGACGACAAACTTCTGCGACTTTCCGTAGGGCTTGAGGATGCGGAGGATCTGGAAAGTGATTTACTGCAAGCATTGAAAGAGTGATTATATGACAAATTTTGACGAAATTATCAATCGGCGGGGGACTTCTTGCCTAAAATATGATTTTGCCGCAGAACGGGGAAAACCCGCCGACGTTTTGCCCTTCTGGGTGGCGGATATGGATTTTCGCACGCCGACGGCGGTAACGGAAGAATTAAAATTACGCAGCGAGCATGGCATTTTTGGCTATACCGACGTAAAGAACGATTATCAGTCGGCTCTTTCCCGTTGGTTTGCGACGCGGCATAATTGGCGGCCCGATATGAATAAATTAGTCGTTACTCCGGGCGTGGTCTTTGCAATATGCGCCGCCATTCGCGCTTTCACCGAAAAGGGCGATTCGATTATTATATGCCCGCCGGTCTACTACCCATTTGCCGAATCGATAGAGCTTAACAACCGCCGCGCAGTGGAAAGCCCCCTTGTTTACGACGAAAAGACGGCTCGTTACAGAATTGATTTTACGGATTTTGAAGATAAAATCGCCCGCGAAAAGGTTCGGCTTTTTATCCTTTGCAGCCCTCATAACCCCGTAGGCCGGGTTTGGAGCAAAGACGAACTAAAACGGTTGGGGGAAATTTGCCTGCGTCATAATGTTATCGTGGTATCGGACGAAATTCACGCCGATTTTACACGTCCGGGGGTGCAACATCATGTTTTTGCCGGCCTTTCGCCAAAATTTGACGATATAACTGTTACTTGTTCAGCTCCGAGCAAAACTTTTAATATAGCGGGGCTGCAAATATCGAACATATTTATAGGCAGCGACGAATTGTGCCGTCGTTTTCGTCGGGAGGTAAACGCCGCAGGCTACAGCCAGCCCAATGCCTTGGGGCTTTTTGCCGCCAAAGCCGCCTATGAGCATGG
>CAJOQC010000212.1 GCA_905236785.1 uncultured Selenomonadaceae bacterium | reverse complement strand
TCCTTTCAAGAGGATTATAAAAATTATATCAACAAATATAATGAATGTCAATTTATAAGAAAATCAAGCATTAGGGAGCGGGTAACATGAATTATGCCCTTATAGGTTGCGGGCGCATAGCCAAGAATCATATCCGCGCCGCCATGGAGAACGGCTGGAACATCGCCGCCGTGTGCGATGTCTTGCCGGAGCGCATGGCGGAGGTTTTGCAAAAAAACAATGCGCCCGTTGATGATGTGAAACAATTTACCGATTACAGAGAAATGCTTCGCGCTTTGCCGGATATTGATGTGGTAAGTATCGCCGCGGAGAGCGGCAAACACGCCGAGATTGCTCTGCGCGCAATAGCGGCGAAAAAAAACGTCATTATCGAAAAACCCATGGCCATGAGCATAGCCGACGCGGACAAAATAATCGTCGCCGCCAAAGAGAACGGCGTGAAGGTGGCGGCGTGTCACCAAAACAGGTTTAACATAGCCGTGCAAAAGACGAGGCAAGCCATAGAGGCGGGGCGTTTCGGCAAAATATCCCACGGCTCTGTCCATGTGCGGTGCAACAGAAACAAGGACTATTACGCCCAAGCTCCGTGGCGCGGCACATGGGAAGAGGACGGCGGCGCGCTTATGAACCAGTGCATACACGGCATCGACCTTCTTCGTTGGCTGATGGGCGGCAAGGTGACAAGTGTCTACGGACAAACTCGCAGGCGGTTTCACGATTACCTTGAGGCGGAGGACGTGGGCTTAGCGGTTTTGACTTTCGCCGACGGCTCAATCGGTACGGTAGAGGGAACGACGAATGTTTTTCCGCAAAACCTTGAGGAAACTCTGTATATTTTCGGCGAAAAAGGCGCGGTTAAACTGGGCGGAAAAAGCACCAATCATATCGACCTGTGGCAATTCGCCGACGAGATGGAAGGCGATGCGGAAAGTAAAGGTTTGGCGGAGGCCACCGACGATGTATACGGCAACGGTCACGCTCGTTTGTTTGCCGATATGGCGGCGGCAATACGGGAGAATCGCGTTCCTATGGTGGACGCGCAAGCCGGAAAGGATGCTTTGGAAACGGTGTTGGCCATATACAAGTCCCAACACGATGGCGGGGCGGTAACTTTGCCCCTCAAGGCGTGCGCCTCGACGGATTTTGCGGGTATGTTCGACAAAAAGTGAGAATGAATATGAAATTTACCTACGACGCGTACAAAGATTTAATCGAGCTAATCAAAGAGCATGGTTATCATTTCGCCGATTATCATAATTGGCAAGAAGTATCACACCCATGCATCATGCGGCACGATGCGGACAATTCTTTGGAAAAGGCGGCGGAGCTGGCGAAAATTGAAAAAACTCTCGGCGTGAAGTCCACTTATTTTGTTTTGGCGAGCAGCGATTTTTACAATATTTGTTCCCGGAAATCCCGGCAAAATCTGCGGCTTATTATCGACTGCGGCCATGAAGTCGGTCTGCATTTCGACGAGACGGCTTATGCATTTTCCGATTATGAGGAAATGGCGCAGATAATCGTCAAAGAAGGGAAAATTTTGCGCGAAGTACTGAATTTTAATGGGGGGGGGTACGGTGCGACACCGTTTCAATGCACCGACCTTCCAAAGAATTGCTCGCAAAAAATCTTTCCGTACCCGGAATGATAAACAGTTATTCAAACGTATTTTTCCGCGAGTTTAAATATTTGTCGGATTCGCGCCGACGTTGGCGGGAGGACGTAATAGGCTATATTAAAAACGAAACTTACGATAAGCTTCATATTTTGACCCACGCTTTTTGGTATCACGACGAAGAAAAAAGTCTGGGCGAGACGCTCCACGATTTTATGGACGGCGCAACCCGCGAGCGGTACGAGAGCCTGAGGGAGAATTTCACCGACTTGGATTCGGCGTTGGGGGAGACAAAATGAAGCGTATAAACAATGCCGATATATTAAACTTTTTGACCCGGGAGAATATAGCGCACGATTTTGCGGGCGACGAGACGGCGCATATTGATAATGTGGCCAATATCAAAGACTTGCGGGACAATTCCCTGTCGTGGGTGAAAAATTCGACCTATTTGACAAAAAACGTACAGGAAGATATTTGCCGACGAGAAAATATTTTGTTGGTTGCGCCCGAACCTATATCCGGCGCAAATACCATTGTTACCGACAATCCCAAGCGGGTATTTTTCGGCATATTGAACGAATTTTTTGCCGCTCCCGCCGTCGCTCCGGGAATAGCAAAAAGCGCGGAAGTGCTGACGAAACGCATAGGAAAAAATGTTACCGTCGGCGCGCATTGTTTTATCGGCGAAGATGTGGAGATAGGCGACGATGTGATTATTCACCACAATGTGACTATCGAATGTCCGTGCAAGATAGGAAAGGGGACGGAAATTTTCTCCGGCGCGGTTATCGGCACTTGCGGTTACGGATATTATAAGGACGGAAAAATCCCCATACGCGAGCCGCATTATATGGGCGTGATTATCGGCGAAAATGTGGATATCGGCGCGAACACTTGCAT
>CAJOQC010000211.1 GCA_905236785.1 uncultured Selenomonadaceae bacterium | reverse complement strand
TACGCTGAGGAGGAATGACGCAGTATGCCGGAAAAAGACCCGGCAAGGGTGCGGACGAATTATGCAGTGTTTCCTTAAATCTTAAACCTTGCCAGCTGATCCATAAGTCTTTTGGCATCCTGTTCGGATTCGTTCATTCGGTTTAGTATATCGTGGGCGTTTTCCGCCATCATAGCTACTTTTTCGGCAATGTCGGTGTTGCCAACCGCGCTTTCATGAGTGGCTTTGGCAATGTCATCCATGGCTCGCGTCATGGTTTGAATGGAATGTGTCAAATCAGCCGCCCGTGAATTGCTTCTTTTGGCCCAGTCTTTTACATAGTCTGCGTCCTGCTTATACTGCTTGGCGGTTTCGCTCATGCCGTCGTAGTCTTTTAGCACCGTGTCGTCGATGAACTTTAGAACCTCAAATGCGCCGTTTGAAAGCTCGTTTACGGAGCGGGTCACCTGTTCCGTAAGTTTTTTGATGTTGTCCGCAGAACCTGCCGTTTGCTCGGCAAGTTTGCGCACTTCGTCGGCAACCACGGCAAAGCCGCGCCCATGTTCGCCTGCCCGCGCCGCCTCGATGGCAGCGTTAAGCGCAAGGAGGTTCGTTTGTTCGGCTATGTCCACGATTTCGCCGGTAAACCGTTCGATGTCGCTTACGACCTGCGCCGAGGCAATTGCCTTTTCAAGGGAGATTTTTGTTTCGCCGTACAGTTGTTCGGACACTTTTATGGAGTTGCCGGTATTTTTTTGCAAATTTGTCGCCCGCTCGTCGATGCCGTGAGCGTAGGCCTCGCCCTTTTCGGCTTCTTCGGAGGTGCTTAGTATTTCTTTGTTGACGTGTTCGCTGAGGGTCTGAATGTTCGAGGTGGTGGCGGCGGTTTCTTCCGTTCGCGCCGCAGTTTCCTCCGTCACGGCGGACATATCTTGGGTATGTTCGTCAAGTTTCGTTATGAGAGCTTGCACTTCTTCCGCCGTTGCCAAATTGTGCTTGGCCGTGTCGCGCACGTTCTTTAATATTTCGCCAAGCCCTTCTTGCATTTTGCTTAATGCTCTGGCAACCGTGCCTATTTCGTCGCCGCGCTCCGTTAATTCACGGGGTAGTTCTTCGGTCAAATTGCCCTCTGCAACGGCGTTTAATTCGTCGATGGCTCGCGCCAACGGATTTGCAATATCCCGCGAAATTATAATCGTCGCGCCGAAACCAAAGAGCAAACCAACGATGATTATTACGCCGAAAATTTTTATCGACAGGGCGTTGTCGGCGTTGTTTTCTTCAAACAACAGCTTGCCTTGGAAAACATTTTCCGGAGTTATGGAGTTTAGGTCGTCGGATACAGCCTTCACCGTCATAAGATTCTTAAACAGGGTTATTCTGTCTTCGGGGTTGTCGCCCAAAGTCTTTGTTTCCTTCACCGCCGCTTCGGCGCGGTCTAAATGTTCGTAAAGGGTTGATAGTTGCGCCTTGGCCTTGTCGCCTCTAATCAGCTCGGCAAATTTGTCAACGTTGCCGCGAATACTGCCTAAGTGCGCCAAAATATCGTCCTGCAGAAGCCCGCGATCAAGTGCCTTGCCGCCGTACATTAGCGAAGCAATGTCAACGTCGATAATGCGAAAATGATCGTTAGCATCGTTTAGGAACTGCGTGGTCATTAAGTTTGAACGGTACATTTCGTCAAGGGAATTCTTGGCGCGGTCGTTAAAGTAAACGCCGACGGCCGCCACCAAGCAGATAATAAAAATCATGACCACGGACAGAAACAGGATCTTCGTCCTGACGGACAGATTCATTAACATGACTTATCTCCTATTTTTTGAAATCCTGCAAGTTTTCCTTGGTTATTGAAGTAAAAGGCACGATTATGTCCGAGGCCTGTTCGCCGCGATGAAGTTTGTCAAGTACGGTAACAACGCCTTCAGCCTGTTTTACGCCGTCTTGCTTTATGGTCTGGGCCATTTCGCCTTTTTCGATAAGCTCAATGGCTTTATCAACTGCGTCAACGCCGCTAACCATGCATCCTTCAAGTCGGTTTGCCGCTTTTAAGGCCGTAATTGCGCCGAAGGCCATTTGATCGTTGCCGCAGATAATGGCATCAATCTTCGGGAAAATGGTCAGCCATTGCGCCGTTATTTTCATGGCTTCCACTTCGCTGTAGCGGCCGTC
>CAJOQC010000210.1 GCA_905236785.1 uncultured Selenomonadaceae bacterium | reverse complement strand
CAGGAGCGGTGGGAGCTGCTGCAGGAGCCGCATCTGCTGCCGATTCGCCTTTTAATATCGCGCTTAATTTGGCCACGAGCTCGGAAACGTCAATCAGATCCTCCGGGTCGCCGTTGCCCACGTTGTCAATCATCTGCTCCAAAGAATCCAAGCACTTGAACAATACGTCGATGATTTCTTCCGTTACGTTCAGTTGTTCTTTGCGCAGAAGATCCAAAACGTCTTCCATTTCATGGGTCAATTCGGCTATTTTATTGTACCCCATGGTTGCGGACATACCCTTTAGGGTATGCGCGTTGCGGAAAATATCGTTGAGGACGGACAAATCTTCCATGTTGTCCTCAAGGCGCAACAGACCCTCGTTCAATTCCTGTAAATGTTCATGAGACTCATCTAAGAACATATCCATATACTGATTGGTTTCCATGCGTATTCCCCCTATATCATTCTTTTCCCGTCTATTTTTTAACAGCTTCGACTATTGCCCCGGCAATATCCCCAAGCGGGCGAACCTCATCGGCCAACCCTGCATCAACCACCGCTTTTGGCATACCGTAGACTATCGATGTGTCTTCGTTTTGCGCTATGCTGTAACCGCCATACTTTTTTATATTTTTCATGCCGTCGCACCCGTCAGAACCCATGCCGGTCATTATGACCGAAACAATGTCCCGCCCGAACTGCGCGACAGAATCAAACATTACATTGACCGCCGGTCGGTGATTGCCGACGGGAGGTTCTTGGGATATGGCAATTTTTCTGACCCGTCCATCAAGAACAACTCGCATATGATAATTCCCGGGAGCGATATAAACATGACCGGGTTCGATAATATCGTTGTTTTCCGCTTCCTTCACCGTTACGGCGGAAATGGTGTCTAATCTCTCGGCAAGATGCTTTGTAAAACCCGCCGGCATATGCTGAACCACAGTCACCCCGCAGGGCAAATCCTCAGGCAACTTGGTTATCACCGCTTGCAAGGCTTGCGGCCCTCCCGTAGATGTTCCGATTACCACCAACTTTTTGCCGGTTTCGTTCTTTTTGCCGACAACGACGTTGTTTGTCGCGGTGGGTTTAATCGTCGGCGGTTTCTTCGGCAAATTCGGCGGCGAACTTCGCGAAGAACCGAAATTGTTGGTTGCGCCGACGCCCGACGCAACCGATTTACTGAGGCGTCGCACCTTGGCTTTGACCGTGTTGCGGCTCTTGGTGAGTATCTCGTCGGCTATATGGTCTATTCTTGATATTGCGCCGCCGTCCTTGCTGATAAAATCCACCGCGCCCAAGCTCAACGCCCTTATGGTTGCCGCCGCCCCCTTTTGGGTCAAGCTGCTTATCATAAGCGTCGGCGTCGGGTTTTGATCCATTATCACCGCCAACGCATTAAGACCATCCATTATCGGCATATTCACGTCGAGGGTTATTAAATCGGGTTGCAATTCCTTGACCTTGGCAATCGCGTCTTTGCCGTTTATCGCCGTGCCGACGACGTCAAAATCCGGCTGATTGTTGTATAAATCGGACAAAACCCGCCGCATAAACGCAGAATCATCCGCAATCAAAACGCGAATCATTTTAATAAACCTCCCGTCAAAATTCGATACCCTTGGCTATGTTCCTTCTTTGCACATAGAAAAGATAACGAACTATTTTATTCATTATCGCCCGCGACAGATGTTCCATGTGCGTTCCCACATGGTAAACATCGCCGTCGGGACGTTCAAACTTGGTGGAATGAATTACCCGCCCCATAACCTTAACATTCCCCGCGCCGGGAATGTCGTAAAGCTCTAAGGCAAGCTCCGTATCATACGGCATCGGCTCGTTTGACAGGAAACACACCCCGTTGCCGCTCAAGTCCACCGTCCAAGTAACGAACGGCTCGCCGATACTGCCATCGTCGCCCATTACGCTGACGGAAACTTTTTTTGTGACGCGAACGCGAACAAACTCGCGGTTTTGGTGCTTCTCAACCGTATCGGGGCGGTCGATTCTCCACACGGGAATACGCCCGTCCTGCATAGCTCTTTCGCGAAATATCGAAAAGAAACGATACCTGCACCGCTCGCCCACGGCCAATGCATATACTTGCGAACCCCTCATGGGAATAACGGGAACTCGCTTTTTGTTCACGGGCATGGCCGCATAAATTGCATCTTTCGTAATGTCTTCGATGCGGCTTAAATACTTTTCATCGTCATCATCAACATAAAATTCGATTCGTTGACCGATTTTAAGAACACGCTCTGCCTTTACTAATTCGCCCGCCATAAAAAAGTTCCTCCATTATTTTCGGGAAAAATTAAAAATTTGTTGCAAAAAGCCCCGCCATCCTTGTTTGACTTCAAATTTTTTTCCGCTTAACAAGCCCTCCGCCATTGCATTTATGCACCTTGAAGCAGAAGAATCGGGTTTAACCGCCAAAAAAGGTTTTTGCTTCCTAACGGCCTCCATAACGTTTCTGTCGTCAAATATATAGCCTATGCAATCAACGGGCATATTCAAAAATTTATCCGCAGTTTGCCTAAGTTTTTCCGCCACGTCGCGGCTTTCTTTTTCGTTATATACTCTGTTTACCACCAAATGTATATTTTTATGCGCGGCGTACATACTGTACGCCTTCATCACCGCGTAAGCGTCGGTCAGCGACGTCGGCTCCGGCGTTGTAACCAACAACACCTCGTCCGCCGCCAAAATAAAATCCATGACATTTTTGCCGATGCCGGCGCCGGTGTCCACAAGGACAATATCGGCAATCTGACCGCAACCCGTCAGTTTCTCCATGAGTTTTTTTCGCTCTTCAAAACTGAAATCCTGCGCCTTTTCGATGCCCGACCCGCCGGAAATGTACTTTACGCCGTAAGGTCCGTCAATCAAAACGTCCTTTAACTCAGTACCCTCGTCAAGGAGATTAAGAAGATGTTTGCGCGAAAGACTGCCAAGGACAACATCCACGTTGGCCATTCCCAAGTCCGCGTCGATAACAAGGGTGCGTTTGCCTGCTTTTTCAAGAGCAATGGCAAGATTGACCGTGAGATTTGTTTTGCCTACGCCGCCCTTGCCGCTTGTTATGGCTATTACTTTGGTGCGTTTATCTTCGATTTCCGCTTTTTTTGAAAGTTTAATTTCGGTGGGTGCGTTCTCCTTGACAAGCTGTCGTAATTTTGCCGCTTGATCTTCCATGAACTATTCCCTCAACAACAATTCGGCAAATGCTTCGGCACTTGCCGGTATAATATCGTCCGGCACACTCTGTCCGTTGGCAAAATACGACAATGCCAATTCCTTTTGGTAAAGCAGATTGAGTATCATACCGACGCTGTTGGTTTCGTCGGTTTTGGTGAAAATAACCCTGTCCGGCTCGCATACGGAAAATTTTTCGATAATGTCGGCGGCATCACGTTCCTTGGTGGTCGCGCTTATAACCAGATGTTTTTCAATACGCCGATTGACCCTCAGTAAATCCTTCAGCTCTTTCATTTGAAAATCATTGTGCTGACTTCTGCCCGCCGTATCAATAAGCACCAAATCCTTGTCCGCATGGCGGCGAATGGCTTTTCTAAGCTCTTCGGGGCTATACACTATGTCAAGGGGCAAGCCTATGATGTCGGAATAGGTCTTTAGTTGCTCCACCGCCGATATACGATAGGTGTCCGCCGTTATAAGAGCAGTTCGCGCTCCTTCCTCAAGGACAAATTTTGCGGCAATTTTAGCAAGCGTGGTGGTTTTACCCACGCCCGTAGGCCCAATAAGCGCAACGATATTTCCGCCCTTTCTTGTCAATGTGATTTTTCCGGCAAAATTTACGACTTGGGTCAAAAAACTTCTTAGCGTAATCTTGGCCGCGTCGGTGTGCCAATCCGCCAATGTTTCGCCCGCGCCGGATTTTCCCGCCATATCCTTTAGAATTTCTTGGGTAACTTCCTGAAGGCGCAGAGCTTCATGAAGGGGCAACACTTCTTTTGGCTGTTCCTTGCTCATAACTTCCGCCAAAAGAGCTTTCATTTGCGCCAATTCATCCTCTAACCTTTTTATTTTCTTCGCGTCGTCAAAATTTCCTTCATAATTTTGATTTTTTTCGTTTCTGTTTGTCAAAAAAGCCTCATCTTTTTCTGTCGGAACATCGTTAGCCTTGATTATTCGCGGAGAGTTTCGCCTTCGTTGCGGTTTTTGTTCCTCCGCTGCGGCAAAGCCGCCCACAAACTCCGGGGTGTCGGCTCGATTTACCCGTTGCGGCGCGTTCGTTCTGCTTGTTGCATCGGACACATTCGGCAAATTTGCGGGAATTTGCGGATTAAAAGTCGGTTGTTGCGTTTTTGTGTTATCCACAACATTCGCCGTCGGCATCATTGCATTTGTTGAATTTGTTATAATAGGCGCGTTTGGCGCGTTGGTTACATTGTTTACCCCCGGCGCGTTTGTCGAACTTGCAGCGGGGTTTTCCTTTGCGCCCACGTTATCGGGCAAAGGCGGCGCAGGTTTTTTTGTGTTTGCCGCAGGTTGAATAACCGGCATAAATTGCGCCAAATCGCTCTTAAACATGGGCGTATTGACAGGGGTTGGAGAGGGCGAGGCGGTTTTTTCCGCCAACACCACGCCTTCTTGAGTGCCGTTGGTCTTATATTGGGTTAAAACCGAAGGCGGCAACACCGATGTTGCGGCTGTTTTTGGTTGCGGCGGCGGTGCGCTTTTTTTCTTTTCCTGCGTTTTCTTTTTGGAAGTCTTTTTGTTTGCCTCGTCCTCGACGGCGGCGGTTACTTCAAAGACTTCTTTTGCGCCCAAGCCCAAAAAGCCGCCGTCTTTGTATTTTCGCGTATAAAGAATTTGCGCGTCTACGCCCAAATCTTCTTTTATCTTGTCGATGGCTTCCTTCATGGTGGATGCCGTGTATACTTTCATCCGCAATTAAATTTTCACCACCCCAAGAATTTGTATCTCAACAGTTTGTTCAATTTCCGCATGGGACAAAACGATAAGCCCCGGTACGGAACGCTCCACCAATTTCCTAAAGTACAACCTTACGGCGGGGCTGGTCAAAACAATGGGCTGATACCCCATGTTGGTAAGTTTTTCAAGTTCATGGCTAAGGCTTTGGATGAGTCTTTGCATAGAATCAGGATCCATGCTGACGTAAGAGCCGTGGTCTGTTCGCTGCACGCCGCCGGCTATTCTGTTTTCCAAAGACGGGTCAAGGGTAATGCACGGCAAAACATTTTGCTGAACATTTTGCTGAGTAATTTGCCGCGCCATGGCATGGCGCACATACTCGGTGAGTATTTCCGTATCTTTGGTGGCGCGGGCGTAATCGGCCAGGACTTCCAATATAGTCGCCATGTCGCGAATGGAAACGCGCTCTCGCAAAAGGTTCGCCAAAACCTTTTGAATTTCGCCGACGCTCATAAGGTTCGGCACAACTTCGTCCACCAAAGCGGCGTTGGTGTTGTGCAAATTGTCCAAGAGGTTCTGTGTTTCCTGCCGCCCCAAAATCTCGTCGGCATGGGCTTTTATGACCTCCGTTAAATGAGTGGCCAAAACCGAAACCGCATCCACCACGGTGTAGCCGTTAAGTTCGGCTTGTTCGCGGTCGGCTTCGGGTATCCACAGGGCGGGCAACCCAAAAGCCGGCTCCACCGTTTCAATGCCCGGCACTTCCTCAAAGACCGTGCCGGAATTCATCGCCAAGAAATGATCGAGCATCAATTCTCCTTTGGCTATCTCAATGCCCTTTAACTTTATGATGTAAGTATTGGGTTTTATCTGGATATTGTCGCGGATACGAATGGTCGGCACAACTAAGCCAAGTTCCAAGGCGCATTGTCGGCGAATCATCTTTATTCGTTCAAGCAAGTCGCCGCCTTGCCCCGTGTCAACCAAAGGGATAAGGCTGTAACCGATTTCAAGTTCCATGGGATCGACTTGCAACAGCGAAACGATGTTTTCCGGCTTTGTAGCCTCTTCTTTGGCTTTTTCTTCCTGTTTTTCCTGTTTCTCTTCCACAGTTTCCTCTGCGCCTTTTCTAAGGTTGTAGCCGATAAGGGCGCAGACTATGGAAAGCCCCGTAAAGGGTATGCCCGGCAATCCGGGAACAAGAGCCAAGAACAGCAACACGCCGCTGACAATAAAGAATATACGTTGATTTCTGATTAACTGGTTTACAATGTCCGCGCCCAAGTTGCCTTCGGAAGCGGCGCGGGTGACGATGATACCCGTTGCCGTGGAGATTAGCAGCGCGGGAATTTGACTTACCAAGCCTTCGCCCACGGTGAGCAACGTATATTGTTGCAAGGCTTGAAGAGCCTCTAAATTTCGTTGCACCATGCCGATGACAAAACCGCCGCCGATGTTGATGAACATTATTATTATGGCGGCGATGGCATCGCCCTTGACGAATTTGCTCGCGCCGTCCATTGCGCCGAAGAAGTCCGCTTCGCGCTGGATTTTCTCGCGCCGCACCTTAGCTTCGGCATCGGTTATCGCCCCTTGGTTTAGGTCGGCATCAATGGACATCTGTTTACCGGGCATTGCGTCCAAGGTGAAACGCGCCGAAACTTCCGCGACACGCTCCGAACCTTTGGTGATGACGATAAACTGAATGATAACCAAGATTATGAATATGATGAAACCAACCACGGGATTACCGCCGACGACGAAATTGCCGAAAGCGGTTATAACTTCGCCGGCGTAGCCGTCAAGCAAAATAAGTCGCGTCGAGGATATGTTAAGCGCGAGCCTAAAAAGCGTCGTCACCAACAGCAACGAGGGAAACACCGACAAATCAAGCGCTTCTTCATTGTAAATGGTTGATATGACGATAACAAGCGCCGCCGTGATGTTAAGACAAATGAGCAAGTCCAACAACATTGTCGGGAGCGGAATTATCATCATTATGACGATTGTGATAATCGCCAGAGCAATAATAACGTCGCTGTATTTTTTTATGGAGTTTACGGCTCCACCGTCGCCGGAAAGAGCCGCGCCCTGCATTTGAGCCATTAAAAAAACCCCTAACTATAGGTCATGCATAACTGTAATCGCGGTGTTTTAAGCGATAAACATAAGCTAAGACTTCCGCCACCGCCTGATAAAGCTCCGGCGGAACAATGTCCCCCACTTCGGCGGCGGCATAAAGCGCCCGCGCCAAAGGCTTGTTTTCCACGATGACAACATTGTTTTCGCGGCCGATGTCCTTTATCCTTAACGCCACATAATCCTGCCCTTTGGCAACAACTATGGGCGCAACATCGCCTTTTTTATACGCCAACGCCACTGCATAATGTGTCGGGTTGGTGACAATAACGTCGGCTTTCGGCACCTCCTGCATCATGCGCATCATGGCCATCTGCCGTTGCTTTTGTTTGATTTTGCCTTTGATTTGCGGGTCGCCTTCGGACTGTTTCATTTCGTCCTTAACTTCCTGCTTGGTCATCTTTAGGTCTTGGGTTGTTTGCCATTTTTGATAGGCAAAGTCCAACACGCCCAAGATAATTATTACGGCGATAACCTGAAAGGCCATGCCAAACACCAAATCGGCCACCTTTGACAGGCTCGTCATAAGGTCAAGATTTATGTAGTTAGGAACAAAAGGTATTTCGTCCTTTAGGTAATTATACAGGAAAAATCCGATTACCGCTATCTTAAACAGAGATTTT
>CAJOQC010000209.1 GCA_905236785.1 uncultured Selenomonadaceae bacterium | reverse complement strand
ATTAAACAAATATCGCAACGAGGGCAATAACAATGACAGAGGAAATATTAACCGAAATATTGGACGAATTTTATAAAATGGCCGAAATCCCCCGCCCTTCGGGGCATGAAGCAAAAATAAGCGAATACCTTGCCGACAGACTAAGCAAACTCGGTTGTAATATAACTCGTGACAATAATAACAATATTATTGCCGACAAAACGCCCCAAGGCAACGAGATGAACGGGGCAACGCCGAAAATTGCCCTCCAAGGCCACATGGACATGGTGGCGGTGGCCGCCCCCCATGTGAAGAATTTTGACCCCGCCGCCGACCCCATAACCCCCGTGAGGGATGGGGAATGGCTAAAAGCCGACGGCACAAGCCTTGGCGCAGATAACGGCATGGGGGTGGCAACGGCAATTTGCCTCATAAAACACGCCAATGTGCCGTTAAGGCTTATCGTAACAACCGACGAAGAACGGGGAATGAGCGGCGCACGGGAGCTTTCGCCGGAGGCGCTGAAGGGGGTAGAGTACCTCATAAACTGCGACAGCGAGAATTTTGACGAGATAGTGGTAAGCTCCGCCGGCGGCGCGGACATCACCATAGAAGGCAAGGCAAAGACCTGCGCCCCCGCCATAGATACGGCTTGGCGGCTAAAAATCGAGCATCTTTTGGGCGGCCACAGCGGCGAGATGATTCACCTTGGCCGCGCCAATGCCCTGCGGGAAATTGCCCTTCTCTTGGGGCAAACAGCCGCAGAACAACGGACAGAACTTGCCCGCCTAACAGGCGGCAACGCGAAAAACGTCATCGCCCCCGCCGCGTCGGCGGTGTTTACCGCCGCCAACGCGGAATTGTTACAAAAAGCCGTTGCCGACTTCGCCGCCGATTTTGCCGAAAAATACCCCGCCGAAAAACCGAAAATCACCTTGGAAAAAGCCCCCCTTCCTCAAAAGGTTATTACAAATACAAATGATATTATTTCCGCAATTTGCCTATGCCCTAACGGGGTTATGGCAATAAACGAGGACGGTTCGGTGCTGACAAGCTCCAACATAGGCAAGGCAGAGATTGATGCCGAGGCGGAAAAGCTCTTCCTTGACGTGTTCGCCCGTAGCTCCAACCCCGCCAAAATCCGCGAATTTCGCCAGGTGGGGCTTATGTTGGCGGCTCTTTGCGGCGGAGAACTTAAATTTGCCGCTTCCCCGGCTTGGAACGGCGCGGCGGATAATGTTCTGATAAAATTATTGCAACAAGAAATCGAAAAGGCCGGGGGAAAGCCTCCCGTTGTACGGCACATTCACGCAGGCCTTGAGTGCGGCTTTTTCGCCGCCAAAAACCCCGCTCTTACCATAGCAAGCATAGGCATAACCACCCAAGACATCCACAGCCCCAAAGAACGGGTCTATCTCCCCTCCGCCGTGGGCGCGTACAAGGCTCTCTATAATGTTATTGATAAATTGAGCAAATTATCATAACAAAATGGGCGCAAGTATGAGCCTCAACGCCGCAGGCACAAAGGGCAAAGCGGGGCGCGACACGGCAAACTTTCTTGCTTATGCAAACGGCAAAGAGCCGACCGACAAAACGCTTACGCTACATTGCCATAACGGAAAATGTAACAAAAAATAAAGGCAACCTCTAAGAACTCCCTCCGTCAGCCCTGCGGGCTGCCACCTCCCTCCAAGAGGGAGGCTTAAAAAAGCCCTCCTCTTAGAGGAGGGTGTCAAAAAGCCGACGGGAGGAGATATAAACGCGAGTTTTTAGAGATGCCCTAAATAAGATTAACATAACAAAAAGGAGAACCAAAACATGAAAAAAGGTATTATTTTGGCGGGGGGGAGCGGCACGCGGCTTTACCCTTTGACCTTGGTGGTCAGCAAGCAGCTTATGCCCGTCTACGACAAGCCCATGATTTATTACCCGCTGTCGACCCTTATGCTGGCGGGTATCCGGGACATTTTGGTCATCACCGCCCCCGCCGACAGCGAGAATTTTGCGCGGCTGTTAAAGGACGGCAGCCAATGGGGGCTTAACATTTCCTACGCGGTGCAAAACGAGCCGCGAGGCTTGGCGGATGCCTTCTTGGTGGGGGAAAAGTTCATAAACGGCGAGCCTTGCGCCTTGGTCTTGGGGGATAACATTTTCTATGGGGCGAACCTGCCCGCCGCCTGCCGCCGCGCCGCCGCCCACGAAGACGGAGCCACGGTCTTTGCCTACTACGTCAAGCACCCCGAACGCTACGGCGTGGTGGAGTTCAACGACAAAGACGAGGCGGTGTCCTTGGAGGAAAAACCCGCCGCGCCGCGCTCCCACTACGCCGTAACGGGGCTTTACTTCTACGACCGCCACATCACCGACATCGCCAAAACCATAAAACCCTCGCCGCGAGGAGAGCTTGAAATCACCGACAT
The DNA here is from genome assembly GCA_905236785.1 of uncultured Selenomonadaceae bacterium. GTDB lineage: Bacteria > Bacillota > Negativicutes > Selenomonadales > Selenomonadaceae > CAJORE01. Next base: position 1,350 of record CAJOQC010000209.1, on the reverse strand, counting down.
CAACAAAGAATACCTCCGTCAAGGCAACTTGCGGGTTGAAAAAATGCGCCGGGGCTTTGCTTGGCTTGACACCGGCACCCACGACAGCCTTATAGCCGCCGCCTCCTTCGTCCAAACCGTCGAAATGCGCCAAGGGCTAAAAATCTCCTGCCTTGAGGAAATCGCCTGGCGGCTGGGGTACATAACCCGCGACGACCTCAAAAAACAAGCCGAAGGCCTAAAACAAAACGAATACGGCCAATACCTTCTGGCTCTCGCCGAAGGTAATATCGAATAGTAAAAAGAACAAATAGAATAAAGATAACCTCTAAAAACCCCTCCGCCCTGCGGGCACCTCCCCTTTCAGGGGAGGCTTAAAAAAGCCCTCCTCTTGGAGGAGGGTGTCGGCGTAGCCGACGGGAGGAGGTATAAAAAGAGTTTTTAGAGATGCCCTAAAGTAACAATTACATTAAAATAACAAAAATAACAATAAAAGAAACTATAAAAGTTCATTAAAGTTTTTTCTTTTCTCTTTCTTTGGTTCTTTCTTTCTCTTTTTAGCCGCTCTTATCGCTTCAGCGATTAGAGCGGATTATGCAAATGTTTGTGCAACAAACATTTGTAAACCACTTTTTTTCAAAAAAGAAAGAGAAAGAAAGAACATATCAACGTAACGTAACGTAACGTAACAAAACAACAGGAGGAAAAGACAATGCAAATAGAGGAGACGAGATTAAAGGGAGTTTATGTTGTGACGCCGCGAGTGTTTGGGGACGAGCGGGGTTGGTTTATGGAGAGTTGGTCAGAGCGAAAGTGGCTTGAGGCGGGGCTGAAGGTGACTTTTTTGCAGGACAATCAGTCTTTTTCCAAGGACAAGGGGACGCTTAGGGGGCTTCACTACCAGCTAAACCCCATGGCGCAGGCCAAATTAGTCCGCGCCACCCGCGGGGAGATATTCGACGTGGCGGTGGATATAAGAAAAGGCTCGCCCCAATACGGCCAATGGTACGGCGAAATCCTCACCGCCGCCAACAAAAAACAGCTCTTTATCCCCCGAGGCTTTGCCCACGGCTTTATAACCCTCACCGACGACGTGGAAGTGCAATACAAAGCCGATAACTACTACGCCCCCGACTGCGACGGCAATATCCGCTACGACGACCCCGATATTGCCGTGGCTTGGCCGATAAAACCCACCATCCTCTCCGATAAAGACAAAAACGCCCCCTCCCTAAAAGACCGCTCCGCCGAATTAAATTTTGTATATTGATTGAAAATGTTCTTTAGGAAGAAAAATGCTAACAGAGCGAGAAAAGCAGCGGGCGCGGGATTTGGTTGGTTATTTGTACGCGGATTTAAGGGGGAGGGGTT
>CAJOQC010000208.1 GCA_905236785.1 uncultured Selenomonadaceae bacterium | reverse complement strand
CCTTCACCGGCGCCTCGCAGTGGATAACGAACGAAACTTCCCGCGAACTTGTCCACAGGTGGCGGGATGCTTACGACGGAATATTGGTGGGCATAAACACCGTCCTTGCGGATAATCCTTCCCTTACCGCAAGACTGCCCAAGGAAAGGGGCAAAAACCCGACGCGAATAATTGTTGACAGCAACGCCCGCTTGCCCCTGACGGCAAAAGTTTTGACCGAAATCGAAGAAACGGGAACGCCGACACTTGTCGCCGTGACGGAAAACGCCGACAAGGACAAAACAGCCGCACTCCAAGAACTCGGCGCGACGGTGTTGGTTGCCGGCGACGGCGAAAGGGTTAATTTGTCACTCTTAATGAAGATGTTGGCCGAGCGGGAAATTTGCAGTGTGTTCGTCGAAGGAGGCGGCACGATAAATTTCTCCCTCCTGAAAGAAAATCTTGTTGATAAAATTTACGCTTTTGTCGCGCCGAAAATTATCGGCGGCAAAAATGCGCCCACCCCCGTCGCGGGCGAGGGCTTTGCCAAAATTGACGATTGTATCGCGATAAAAGACATGACTTTAGAAGACATAGCGGGTGATTTGTTGATAACCGGGTATTTGCGGCAGGAAAATTAACGGCATTGTCGAATAGGAAAATGAGTTATAGGCTTTTTATGCCCATAAATCCATGGGTAAACAGAGGAGTGAAGAAATTGGGCAACGGAAAGACGATTGTGGCGGGTGCTTTGGCAGCAGTGATGATAGCAACAGGGCCGGCTGTGCAGACGGCAAATTACGCCTTAACGGTAAATATCGGCATGAAAACGGCAGAAGCCGGCGGCTGGGGGGATTTCTTCAGCGGCGGCATTGGCGCAGCGATAATAGATGCGGTTATTGTAGGAAAGACAAAATCCATGCTGAAACATTTGCGAAAGGCATCAATGCAGATGTCGTATGCCAAGATAAAAATGGCCGAAGCAATGGATTTAGACCCGACAAGAATTGCCGCCGCCAAGCAAGCCGCTATTGCGGTCGGCAAAACCGGCGATGTGGTTGAAAGTGTCAAAATTGCTGCGCGGCAAGATATTTCCGACAGTGAGTTGAGTGCCGGCGCAACGAAACTCCTGTCTTTGCAAGATCAAGCAGCAAATGATCATATAGTGGAACTTTTGCATGAATCCGAAGCGGCGCGTCATGCTGCCCACAAAAACAATGCGGCGGCGGTTGGCGATGCCGTGTTTGTTATCGGTGGGTTGGCAAAACGAATACATGACGATCCTAAAGGTCTGGCAAGAAATTTAGCTATATGTTTGGTGGCGGCGGAGGCGGCGCAATCGCTTCTAAAAGAGCAAGAAACTCAATCGGCGCAGCTTAAATCCATCAATACCATGTTTAAGGAGCATTGGGATATTAAAGACCCCACGCCAAAGGATATAAAAAAAGCCGCAAAGAATGTTGACAAGGAGTTTGGCATTTAACGGATACAGTGTTAAAGGAGATGAATAACCGTGCAATCGTTTCTGAAAATCCTGCTGTTGCATTTTTTTATTTATTGTTGTGTATTGGGAATAATTGCACAAGCCGATGCGGCAACCGCAAAAAAACCGACATTGAGTTGGTCGGCAGATGTATTGGCAATGGACGATTACAACCCATTGTTAAATGCGCCGGGGGTTCGTGAGCGGATTCGTCAAGCAATAACAAAAAAATTGCATACATTGGACGCAGAAGGTAAATTGCCCTTTATTCTAAAGGAACAAGACATGGATTTTAACAGTATTCATAATATTGATGCCGATGATCCCATAGGGCTTATCCCTCTGTCAACGCTTGATGTTTCGTTTGATACCAGCTACAATGTAAACGGGCAAGAGTATTATAGATCCATAGTGTTCAGCGGGCTAAATATCGCTATTTGCAGCGCAGATCCCGAACAAAACAGTTGGCGGATATTGGGAACAATTCCTTTGAACGGTTATGACGCAATCGGGGCAGATATGTACCATTTGAGCAACAGACCCATCACGTTGCAAGAAAAGGCAAATAAATTTGCCGATATTACCGTGCGGCTTATAAACGAATACTTGGATTTTAATCAAGACAAAAAAATGATGCGCGATATTGAAACGAAGGCACTTCTGCCCGATACTTATCAAGTGACCGATGTTACGCTGAGCTCGCCCGGCGCGCAAAAAATATTTGCCGGCCGCGAGCAATTCATTAAAGATGTTATCGGCGCGTTTTTCACCGGCAGCTATCAGCAAAAGACCCGCCGTATAGTTTATCCGCCGCGAAGCAGCGGAGCAAAGTGGAAACGCGACGTTATAACCAATCTCTACACTTTCCAAGCCAACACGCCATCGGGCGAAGTAACATTCACCATGGAAGAGCCGCGTCATTCAATTAAACTTGATTTTTCAGGCGTAGCGGCGCATGAGTTTACAACGGGCAAAACCCGCAATGCCGTTACTCGCGATATTTTATATAAAGCATGGTTGAAAAAAACGCCTGTAGAGGGGCGCGAAGAAGCGGAACTGACCGATCAAACAATACGTCGGGAGATTAAAGATGCAAATTCCGGCTCATGGATTGAATATGACCGCGCCGATGTGTTCACGGAGTTAGTTATTGATATTGCCAACAAATTGGGCGCACAAAAGATGTAGGTGATGCGATTATGAGGATAGGAATATGGCGTGAGAGTTGCCGAGCTTGCCTAATGATGCTGCTTTTCTGTTTTGTTTTTTTGCCCGGGCAAAGAATGTGTTTTGCCGAGGTGGTTACAGGCAGCGCGGTTATTGTAAACGGCAACGTAAATGCCGCTCGCGAGGCGGCGCGGCAAGATGCCATGCGCAGTTATGCGGAACGACAGGTGGGCGTTTATGTTGACAGCCATACCGAGGTTTCGTTAAATATGTTGATTAGCGACCGTATTGTCACCGATTCGCGAGGGTATGTCCAAATAAAAAAAGTGATAAAAGAATGGCAACAAGGCGATATTTATCATGTGCAGTTGGACTTGGCAGCCGATACGGCATCTATAGAAACCAATGTAAAAGACATACGGCGCAGAATAGAGATGATGTCCGATACAGACCCTCGAAAAGGCATTCAAATTGCGGTAAGCGGCGCTAACGGCAAAACCTCTGCGGTAAATATGAATCGGATTAACCATTATATTCAGGCGAAAATTCAATCGGAAATGGAAGACATAGGTTTTAACGTCGAAGTAAATGACGATGTTCGCGATTATATGGCGATACATAACGATATGTCAGATCCAAGCGTAAGCGCAGAAGTTCGTAAAATTGCCCGCAATACGCGAGGCCCTGAGGATGCTCTGCTTCGCGGCGTTTTAACCACGGTAAATGTTCGCCCCGATAAAGGTTGTTACACGGCAACGGTAAGCGCAGCTTTTGAATTGGTAGGCTTGGAGGATAACCATGTCAGCAGTTTTGCCGAGTATTTCACCGCCGTAGGGCAAACTGCGGAAGATGCCGAAATAAAAGCGACGCGAATGGCCGCAAAAGAAGCAACCGAAGTGTTGGGGCAGAAGGTTCTGCGCCTTATGCAAAAACTGTATCGCGGCGGCAGTAAACACCTTGGAGCAACGTTGGTGTTTAGCGGCATCGTGGATCGTAACGGGCAAGAACAACGCATTTTGCAGGGGTTGCAAGCGGCAATGTGTCAAGTCAGGAACAGTTCTTTCACAAGCAACGGAAACTACAAAGTTGTTATAACAACTACGTCCCACGCCTCCATGCACGACTTAAGGCAGGCAATTTTGCAAAATATTCCCGGCCTAATTACGGGCAATGATAATGAAAATGCCTTAGGCGCAAAAAAACTGTATTTTACATTTTGAAGGAGTGAACCCTTGTGAGAGCATTTGTCGCTGTTGCCGCTTTAATATTGATGTTGTCGGCAGTTGTAACATATCCGCCGGAAGTCAATGCGGCGGCAGCGTCCATTTCCGTAAATGTTTGCGGCGAGGCAACGGATGAAGCAAAGGCGATGGAAGATGCAAGGTTCAAAGCGGCAAAGAAAACTCTCGCCAAAATCATGGCGCCCCGGCGCGAGGCAAACAGCTTGTTCCAAAAAATAGCCCGGGATTATGCCTCTTATACGGGTAAAATTGATGTAAAACAAAAGCAAGAATCAAATGGGAAAATTCAGCTTATTTGTGCCGTAGCGGTAGATCAGCAAAAACTTTTGGAAATAGTAAATCAAATGACCGATGCAAGGGACGGCGCAATAGTTGACTCGGCAGGCGGCAATACGGCATTCTTTTTTGTTCGTGTAAAAGGCGCAGCGGACGACACCCTTGCCAAAAAATACGAACAAAAACTCCTGACCGTTTGTAACGATCGTTTTCAGCGCATGGGTTTTATGACCGATGTGGAAGACGAAAT
>CAJOQC010000207.1 GCA_905236785.1 uncultured Selenomonadaceae bacterium | reverse complement strand
CGCGACAGCAACAGCATAGGCGTGACGGGAAGTTTGCCCATCTACACCGGCGGCAAAAACCAAGCCAACATCAAAAGCGCGAAAATCGGCATTGACACGGCGGAACTGACCACTGAACGGGAACGGGAAAAACTCCGCTACGACGTGATAAAAGCCTACTATGACGCTCTTGAAGCGCGAAAAACAATCGCCGTCAACCGCGAGTCTGCGGACAATTACGCGGCGCATTACGAGAACGTAAGCGCGCTTTACGCCGCAGGGTCAAAGGCAAAAATCGACGTTTTGCGTTCCTCGGTGGAACTTTCGGATGCGCGGCAAACCCTCATAAAGTCACAAAACACCTATGAGGTGAACTTGGCGACCCTTCGCAACCTCATCAACATGGACAGGGACGAACCCCTTAATTTGACCGACGATTTTTCCTACGAACCTTTTGCCGATTCCATGGAAAATTGTATCGACTACGCCTTTAACAATCGCAAAGATTTAATAGTTGATGCGTACACCGTGCGGCAGAAGGAACTTTCCGTTGACATGGCCAAAGCGGGCTACAAACCGAGCGTAAATTTAAGCGTGGGGCTAAACCAATCAAATGAGTTCCACCCCACAAGCTCAGACAGCCACAGCGTGACGGCAGGTGTCGGCGTAAGCTGGAATGTTTTTGACAGCGGCGTCACAAAAGCGGCGGTGGATGCCGCCGAAACCGAACGGGACACCGCCCTTTTGACCCTAAAACGGGATCGGGAAAATGTGGATCTTTCGGTGCGGACGGCCTACTACAACATGAAAGAAGCACAAAAGCGTTTCGGCTCTACTTCCGACGCGGTGCAAGAGGCGGAGGAAGATTATTTCATCGCCCGTGAAAAATACCGCGCCGGGGAGGGGATAATGCTTGACATAATCGACGCGCAACTTGCTCTTTCCCGGGCAAAACTAAATTACATCAGCGCACAATACGATTACGCCCGCTACAAAGCGCAACTGGCCAATGAAATGGGCATAGCCTTAACGGGAGAAGAAAACGCGGCGGCGGCAGAACTTAAAACCGCCGTTGACGACGTTAGTATCGAACCTTTGCCCGCAATGAGCCAAAACAAGGCAACCACCGTCAGCCGCGAGGCCGAAAACGTCATTGACGAAACGGCAGGAGGTAAATCATGAAAATACATTGGAGCATAAAAGCCGCCGCAATTATTGCCGTTTTGGCGGCGGGGGCTTTCGGCGGCTATAAATATTATGTCGACGCCAAAGAACAACAGCAGGCCGCCGCCACCGCCGCCGAAACCGTGGCCGTGCAACGCATGGACTTAAAGTCCGTGGTTTCCGCCACAGGGACAATTCGCCCCGTGGACTCCGTTGAGGTAAGTTCCAAAATAACGGCGCGAATTAAAACCGTCCTTGTAAAGGAAAACGACACGGTGACGGCGGGGCAAACAGTGGCCACATTAGACGGCAAAAACTACGAGGCCAAGCGCGACCAAAGCCGTTTTCAAGTGACAAACACATTGGCAAAGTATAACCGTATAAAATATCTTTATTCAATCGGCGCAAAATCTCAAGAGGAACTTGAGGATGCAGAATACGCCTACAACACGGCGCAATCTAATCTTGAAGTGGCCGAGTCGGACTTAAACGAAACGGTTATCACCGCCCCCATGAGCGGCGTTGTGGTGGGCGAGCCGAAAACGGCGGGGACAATGGCGGTGCAAGGTTCGGATAACCCAACGGTCATAATGCGTATTGCCGATCTTTCGGATAAGTTAATCATGGCCAAAATCGACGAAACGGACATAGGCAACGTGCGCGTGGGGCAAGAGGCCACATTCACTGTGGATTCTTTCACGGACAAAACCTTCACGGCGCGGGTGTTGAAAATTTCTCAAACGGACACAAGCAATTCTTGGAACACCAACAGCTCCAGCTCTTCAAGTTCATCCTCAAGCACCACGGCAAGCGTAATTTATTACTATGTGACCTTGGACGTGGATGACCCGGAGAATTTGCTCCTCCCCGCCATGACGGCGCGAGTTGACATAACAACCGCCGTGAGAGCCGATGCCTTGGCTATTCCCATTTCCGCGCTAAAGACCGATGCCAAAGGCTCCTACGTTTTGTTGGTACACCCTGACGGCACGCAGGAAAACCGTTACATAAAAACGGGCATTTACAGCGACGATTATGTGGAAGTGACAGAAGGGCTGACGGAGGGCGACGAAATTTCAAACAGCTACACCGCCAAAACTTCTTCAAGCTCCGACAATAAAACAAATTCCATGGGCGGCAGACCGCCGCACTTTTGACAAAAAGGTAATTATGGCAAAGGATAACGCGCCCGCCACCATAAAATTGACGGGCATAAAAAAAATTTACAAAATGGGCAATCAAGAAGTGGCCGCCTTGGCGGGGATTGATCTTGAAATCCGCCCCGGCGAATTTGCCGCCTTGATGGGACCGTCGGGATCGGGTAAATCGACTCTTATGAACATTTTAGGCTGCCTTGACCGCCCCACCGTCGGCTCGTACAAATTGGACGGCGAGGAAGTTGCGCGGCTGTCCGACGACGCGTTGGCCGCCACGCGCAACAAAAAAATTGGTTTTGTGTTTCAAAACTTTAATCTGCTTTCAAGGATAAGCGCCCTTGAGAACGTGGCCTTGCCTTTGGTCTACGCCGGAGTGAACCGCCGCGAACGTTTGGAACGGGCAAAACATTTTTTGGACACCGTCGGCCTTGGCGACCGTGCCGAACATCAGCCAAACGAACTTTCCGGCGGCCAACGACAGCGGGTGGCCATTGCCCGTGCTTTGGTGAACGACCCCCATATAATAATGGCGGACGAACCCACGGGCAATTTGGACACTAAATCCACAAAAGAGATAATGGAAATCTTTGAAACAATGCACCAAAAAGGGCGCACGATAATCCTCGTCACCCACGAGCCGGAAATCGCCGCTTGCGCGAGCAGACAGCTTTTGGTGCGCGACGGACTTATCACCAAGGACGCGGGAAGGGGCGTGGTCATGGATGTTGTTTAGCGAAAGTTTTCGCATGGCGCTTACTTCACTTATGGCCAACAAACTTCGTTCGCTTCTTACCATGCTGGGCATAATAATCGGCGTGGGGGCGGTTATCGCAATGGTGAGCGTGGGCATGGGCGTAAAAAGCAACGTGCAAAGTTCCATTGCTTCCTTGGGGAGCAATATGTTAATAGTAAGCCCCGGCGCGGCCAACCGCGGCGGCCCGCGCAGCGCGGCCGGCTCTATGCAAACGCTTAAATACGACGACGCTTTGGCCATTAAGGACAAAATCAAAAATATCGACTATGTGTCCCCCACGGTGAACGGTTCTTATCAGGTCGTAAACGGCAACCTGAACTGGAAAACCACGGTGCAGGGCGTAACGCCGGAATTTATGGCCGTTCGTTCCTTGGTGATAGGCAGCGGCTCCTTTATTTCCGAGGACGACATGGAAAAACGCCGCCGCGTGGCGGTGATAGGCTCTACGGTGGCGGAAAATCTCTTTGAAAAGGACAACCCCGTGGGGCATAACATTCGCATTAACAACCAGCCCTTTAAGATTATCGGCTTGGTGGAAAGCAAAGGTCAGTCCTCCATGGGGCAAGACCAAGACGACATGGTGTATATCCCCTTGACCACGGCGCAGGAACGAATGTTGGGCATCACCTACATTCAATCCGTAAACATACAGGTGACGAGCCAAGATAAAATGGATCAGGTGCAAGAGGAAATAGAAACCCTCCTTCGCCAACGTCATCGCTTGACGGCGGGCAAAGAGGACGATTTTCATGTGCGAAACCTAACGAGCCTAATGGAAACCATGAGCCAAACCACTTCCATGATAACTTTGCTCTTGGGGAGCATAGCGGGCATTTCCTTAATTGTGGGCGGCATCGGCATAATGAACATAATGATGGTGTCCGTGACGGAGCGCACGCGGGAAATCGGTATAAGAAAAGCCTTGGGCGCGACCTTTCAAAACATCATGATGCAGTTTTTGATTGAGTCGGTGGTGATTGGCGTGATAGGCGGGCTTATAGGCATTGCCTTTGGTTGCGCCGCCTCCGGGATAATCGCCGAATTTGGCGGGTTCAACACGGTGATAACGCTGTTTCCCATATTGTTGTCCTTCACCTTTTCCGTGGGGATTGGCCTTTTCTTCGGCATATACCCCGCCAGAAAAGCCGCCAAACTTGACCCCATAGAGGCGTTGCGGTATGAATAGACTGCTCTAATCGCTTTGGCGATTAGAGTAGCTAAGGAAACACTGCATAAATGAGTTCGTTTCAAAAGCCGAGGGATTTTTTCGGCAGACAAGGAATGACGACGAAGCGTAGTGGTGCTACGCTGAGGAGGAATGACGCAGTACGCGTGCCCTT
>CAJOQC010000206.1 GCA_905236785.1 uncultured Selenomonadaceae bacterium | reverse complement strand
GCCGACCTTATCATAAACAATCCCAAGATGATAGCGACGCTTCCGATTACGGAAAAACAATATGTTGTTTACGGCCGCCGCAAAGTTTCCTCTGTGTCGGATTTATACGGGCGGCGAGTAGCCTCTTTGCACCCCATGCCGGGGCTGGGGCTTGACGACGAGATAACATATCTAACCTCTTACGAGGAAATTTTCAACGGACTTAAAAGCGGCGAGTTTGAATTTGCCATTTGCCCAATTCAGGCAGGGACTTTCTTTCTCGAAAAATTTGCCATAGAAGGCGTTGAACCAAGTTACGCCGTTTTGCACGTCTACAGTTCCATGGCTCTTCACCCCAAGGACACGGTTCTTTGTGTGCGCCTAAGCGCAATGATAAGACAAATGCAACAAGAAGGCCGTCTTGACGAGTTAGAGGACAAATGGGTCAGCCATCGCTACGAAAACACCACCATAGCGGGCATGGTGGCCAATCATCCCGCCATTGGCGCAATGATTGTGTTGGTGCTGTTTACTCTGATGGTTCTTGTTGCGTATATTTTGTATCAATATCGCGACGCTGTGGTTCGGGAAAATTACACCAACCGTCTGCAGGAAAATTTGGTCATTATCGAAGGACAGCGAGAGCAACTTGAACAACAAAAGGCTGCGCTTATCGAGGCGAAAAACACTGCCGAACGAAGCAACGCGGCCAAAAGCACTTTTCTTTTTAATATGTCCCATGACATACGAACCCCGATGAACGCCATTATCGGTTACATTGAACTTGCCAAACGGGAAAAGAATATTCCCGCCGTAATCGCCGATTTTTTGCAAAAAATCGAACTGTCCGGCCAACATCTTCTGATGCTCATTAACGACGTGCTTGAGATGAGCCGAATCGAAAACGGCCGTTTGGAATTGCATAACGAACCCATGGATATGTGCCTTATGCTACGCAGTATGCATGATATGTTTGAGCCGCAGATGAAGGAAAAGGGCATCGAATTTACCGTCGATATGCGCTCGGTGACAAAGGGCAAGGTACTTTGCGACGAAAGCCGTTTTGACCGTGTAATAATTAACCTTGTCGGCAACGCTTACAAATTTACACCGAAAGGCGGCCGCGTGACGGTGACTTTAACGCAGACAGACTGCGAGCAAGAAGGCATAGGCAATTTTGAACTGAGGGTAAAGGACAACGGTATCGGCATGACGCAAGAATTTGCCGAACGGGTCTTTGATGCTTTTGAGCGCGAGCGCACTTCCACCGTAAGCGGCATACAAGGCACGGGGCTGGGCATGGCGATAACAAAAAGCATTGTGGAAATGATGAAGGGCGAGATTACGGTCGTCACAGCTCCCCAAAAAGGTACAGAGTTTATCGTAAAGTTGCAGTTGCCGTTAGTGCCGCAAACCGACAAAGCCTCAGCGGACAACGCGTCCGAAGACGCAACCGTCGCCAATGTTGATTTCAGCGGCAAAAAGTTGTTGTTGGTCGATGACATTGAAGTGAATCGTGAAATTGCCAAAATGCTCTTAGAAGATGCCGGATTTACGGTTGATACAGCCGCAAACGGCCAAGAAGCACTGGAGAAGATAAAATCCGGCGCAATTTGCGATGCGGTGCTGATGGACGTGCAAATGCCCGTTATGAACGGCTATGAAGCCACAAAGGCAATTCGCGCCCTGCCAAACGTCAAGGCGGCGAGCGTTCCCATTCTTGCCATGACGGCCAATGCCTTCAGCGAGGACGTAAAAGCGGCCAAGGAGGCGGGTATGGACGGACATATCGCCAAACCTATCGACGTTGACAAAATGCTTGCGGCATTAAAAGAAATTTTGAATAGGCCGCCCGTTCGTGACAATAAAGAATCGAACGTTAAACCTGCGGAAAAAATATCTCTGCTAAAAGGCGAGGCGAAGATAACACGGCTAAAGGACACCGTTTATAAACATAACACATTAAAGGACGAGAGCCGCGAACTAAACTTTGCCGACGCCTACACGATAGAGCCAAAGGTATGGGGCGACGGTCTTAGGGATTGCAGTTATCAAATAAACGGCAATAAATTTACGGATTTAAGTTGTCTGCGGGGAACGGTGATCAAAAAAATGGGCAAAGAACACGACGGCAAGCAAAATTTAATGATGCTTGAATGTGGATTAAAGGCCGTTTTGCAACAGCGAGAAATCCCGACATTTGACATGGACGACAGGGAGTGGGACGGTAACGCATATACTCTTTTTTATCGCGACAAAAAAGGCGTAAATTTAATATATTGTCGTTGCGGTTACAAAATCCCGCGAATTTATGTTTATATAGGCTTGCAAAAATCAACGCCCGACATTGATGAGCAACTGAAACTTTTGGATGACAAACAAACGTGACAAAAGCCGCCGTAATACGTTTATATGCGGCGGCTTTTTTTG
>CAJOQC010000205.1 GCA_905236785.1 uncultured Selenomonadaceae bacterium | reverse complement strand
CCACTACGCTTCGTCGTCATTCCTTGTCTGCCGAAAAAATCCCTCGGCAATGGCACGAACTCATTTATGCAGTGTTTCCTTAACTTTTTTTACTTCTTAAACTATAGGTTTCTTGTTTGGCAAGCCCGCTTTTCGCGGGTATTTTTTTGGCGTTTCTTTTTCTTTTGTTATTTTTATAATAAATCGTTTATCTTCAAGATTAAACAGTTTTACTTCGCGTATGGTATCAATATATCCCCCTAATGTTTTTATGGCTTTTGCTCCTTCTTTGGCTTCCTCTTTGCCTCTTAGACCCTTCATGGCCAAAAAGCAGCCGCCGACTTTGACAAAGGGCAAGGCGTACTCCGCCAACACGGGGAGGGCGGCCACCGCTCGGGACACCGCAATTTGAAACCTTTCGCGATATTTTTCCTCCCGGGCTAAATCTTCGGCGCGGCCATGAATACACTCCGCGCCCTTTAAGCCCAATTCCTCCACGACTTCCCGCAGAAATTTCACCCGTTTCTCTTGGGCATCCAACAGCGTCAGGGGTAAATCGTTACGATATATTTTAATCGGTATTCCGGGGAAACCCGCCCCCGTTCCTATATCAATTATATTTGTGCTGTTATTGAAAATATTTTCGTCATACACGGTCAAGGAGTCTGCCATGTGTTTTATGGCCACCTCCTCCGGCGCGGTTATGGCAGTCAAATTCATTTTTTCGTTGGCCGCAAGGAGCAAACGGCAATATCGGTCGAATTGCTCGTACTGTTCCTCTTTTAGATGCCAATTATAAAAAGATGCCGCCTCCCGCAATATACTCAAGAACATAAATTACTCCTTCCCTTCCCGCCGACGATGTTTGTCCTCCAGATAAATCATCAGCACCGCAATATCCGCCGGAGACACGCCGGAAATTCGCGCCGCCTGCCCCAAGGATCGCGGCTTGATAAGGGCAAGTTTTTCCTTGGCTTCGTCCCGCAGATTTTTTATCTGCCGATAATCCGTATCTTCGGGTAACAATTTGTTTTCCATTCGTTCTGTTCGTGCTATTTGCTCGTTTTGTTTTTCTATATATCCCGCATATTTAACGCTTATTTCGACTTGTTCTTTTACTTCCGCGCTTAAATCCGATATATTAAACAAATCATGCAGTTTATCGTAACTTATATCCGGGCGGCGCAAAAATTCTTCAAGGGTCACGGCGTTCCGCAACGGCTCAAAGCCCGCAGCCTGCAATTTTTCCTGCACTTCGGTTTTGGGGGTGACGGTTGTTTCTCTCAGCATCTTCATAGCCTCGGAAAACTCCCGCTCTTTGGCGGAGAACATCTCCCAACGCTCGTCGCTCACCAAGCCGATTTTCCTGCCTATGGGCGTCAAACGGCGATCGGCGTTGTCCTCCCGCAACAGCAGCCGATATTCGGCGCGGCTTGTCATTATTCTGTATGGCTCGTTTGTCCCTTTTGTTACTAAATCATCAATAAGTACACCTATATATGCTTCGTACCGTTTAAGGATAAGCGGCTCTTTGTTATGAATTTTCATGGCCGCATTTATACCGGCGATTAACCCCTGCGCCGCCGCCTCCTCATAGCCGGAGGTGCCGTTGCTTTGCCCCGCCGAAAACAGGCCGTCTATGTGCTTTAGTTCCAAGGTGGGTTTTAACTGCAAAGGGTCTATGCAATCATACTCTATGGCATAGCCCGCCCGCATCATTTCGGCTCGCTCCAAGCCCGGTATCGTCCGCAAAAAAGCAATCTGCACGTCCACGGGCAAACTTGTTGACATACCCTGCACATACATTTCGTTGGTGTGAAGCCCCTCCGGCTCGATAAAAAGCTGATGTCGCTCCTTATCCGGGAAACGGGCGATTTTTGTTTCGATTGACGGGCAATATCGAGGACCTACCCCCTTTATGACCCCGTTGGCCATGGGGGCGCGGTGCATATTGGCGCGGATTATTTCATGGGTATGTTCGTTGGTATAGGTGAGCCAACAGGAAACCTTGTTTCTGGTGGCCTCTTTGGTCATAAAGGAAAAACTGCGGCACTCGTCGTCCCCCTGTTGCAGCGTCATCTTGTCGTAATCAAGGGAACGGGCATCGACGCGAGCGGGAGTGCCGGTCTTAAACCGCATAAGTTTAACGCCGTTTCGCCGCAGGGATTCGGCCAAGTTCACCGCCGCCCTTTGGCCGTTTGGTCCGCCGTTATACACCGTTTCGCCGAGAATTATCCGCCCTCTGAGGTATGTTCCCGACGCCAAAATCACGCATTGTGCCGAAAATTCTTCGCCTGTTTCCGTAACAATTCCCTTTATCTTCCCATGTTCAACGATTATTTTCTCAACCATTAACTGCTTTACCGCCAAATTATCGGTGTTTTCGCAGGTTTCCTTCATCATGGTTTGATAGAGTTTCTTGTCGGCCTGCGCCCGCAGGGACTGCACCGCAGGTCCTTTTCCCGTGTTGAGCATCCGAAACTGTATGCAGGTCTTGTCGGCGTTTATGCCCATCTGCCCGCCCAAGGCATCAATTTCCCGCACCAGATGACCTTTCCCCGGGCCGCCCACCGACGGATTGCAGGGCATCATGGCAATATTTTCCATGGACAAAGTGGTCATCAGCGTCCTGCACCCCAAACGTGCCGCCGCTAACGCCGCCTCTGTTCCGGCATGACCTGCGCCGATTACAATAACATCGTAATTATTATTACAAATCATATTTATCCTTCTTTTCTCACTTACCTATACAAAACTTGCTGAATATCTCGTCAATAATATCCTCGTCCATAACATCGCCGGTTATTTCCCCTATATTGACCCAAGCGGCACGAAGGTCTATTACGATAAAGTCTTCGCCAATATTGTTACGAATTGTCTCCCGCGCCGCCTCTAAGTGTTCTCGCGCTTGTTCCAATAAATGTGCTTGCCGCTCGTTTACGGCAATATTCTCGCCGTCGCTGACAACGCCCTTCATTAAGTGGAACTTGATTAAATCTTCGACAATGGTTATATTGCCGCCCTCCTTTAGGGAAATATCCGCCGTGGGCGCGTGGGGCAGGCGGTTTTTCAGCTCCCGCCAAGCAAGGTCGCGGCCTAAGTCCCGCTTGTTAAGGACAATGACCGCGCTCCTGTCCTTTATGAGGGAAATAATGTACTCGTCCTCCTCCGTGGGCGGAAGAGAGGCGTCAAAAACGGCCAAAATCAGGGCTGCCCGTTCTATGTGTTCACGGGCGCGGGTGATGCCGGCGTTCTCCACCACGTCCCCGGTATTCCTTATGCCGGCGGTATCAATGAGCTTAAGGGGGATGCCGTCCAAGTCGATATATTCTTCAATGCTGTCCCGGGTAGTGCCGGGAATATCGGTCACTATTGCCCGCTCTTCCCGCAAAAAGGCGTTTAACAGGCTGGATTTGCCCACGTTCGGCTTGCCGATTATGGCTGTTTTTATGCCTTCTCGCAGAATTTTCCCCCGTTTGGCGGTGCGCAGGAGGCGGTCTATCTCGTTGATTATTTCAACCACTTTTTCGTCGATATTACCCCTGTCGGTGTTCTCTATATCATCTTCGGGGAAATCAATGGTGGCTTCAAGGTGGGCTATTATGTCCAATATGTTCAGGCGAATTTCCTCAAGAAGGGCGGAGAACCCCCCGGTCAAATGGGCGGCCGCGCTGAAAAGCGCTTTTTCCGTTTTGGCTTCCACCACATCCATCACCGCTTGAGCCTCGGTTAGATCAATTCGGCCGTTCAAGAAAGCCCGTTTGGTAAATTCCCCGCCTTCGGCAGGCCGCGCCCCCGCCGCAAAAGTCAAGGCCAAGGTTTTCCGCAGCGACACCGCCCCGCCGTGGCACTGAAGCTCCGCCACGTCCTCGCCGGTGTAGGAATGTGGCGCACGCATCACCACCGCCAACGCCTCGTCCACGGTTTTGCCCTCTTGGTCAATTATCCTGCCGTAGGCCACGGTATGGCTTTTCATATCCGCGATTTTTTTGCCCCCAAAAGCGACGAACACTTTATCCGCCGCCCTCAAAGCTCCCTCGCCGCTAAGGCGCACAATCCCCACGCTGCCGCCCACAGCCGTGGCTATCGCGCTTATTGTTTCTTCTTGACGCATAATTTTCTCCCAT
>CAJOQC010000204.1 GCA_905236785.1 uncultured Selenomonadaceae bacterium | reverse complement strand
TTTATATATTCATTAAAGTTTTTTTCTCTTTTTCTTTTGCTTCTTTTCTTTTTCTCTTTCTTTTCAAAGAAAGAGAAAAAGAAAAGAAGTTATTACCGCGAAGCGCGGCGAATGAGAACAACGCCGGCCATAAGGCCGATTATGTTCGGAATCCACACCGCAAACGCCGGCGGCAACGCGCCGCTTCTGCCGATGGCGTTTGCCAGGGTCATTACGGTGTAGTAGCAAAAGATGATGATGACCGACATGGCAAACCCCATGGAAGAAGAGTTGCGCGTGGGCTGCATACCCAACGGCACGGCGACTATGGCAAATATAAGGCTCGCCATGGGGACGGTGATGCGTTGGTAAAGTTCCGTTTCAAGTTTGTTGGTGTCCACGTACTGAGTCCTCATTATGGCGATTTGCGCTTTTAGTTCTTTCATGGTCAATTCTTCGGGCTTTTTTTGCTCCCGCATTATCCTGTTGGGGCTGGCCGACACGGGCAAGATTTGCTTGTTAAAGTGCATGGTGTGTTCGCTGGCCGTGTCCGTCACGTCGTAGAGCATACCGTTGAACATTGTCCAATCCTTGCCGCTCCATTTGGCATATTCGGCGTTTTCCACATGGCGGACTTT
Source organism: uncultured Selenomonadaceae bacterium (assembly GCA_905236785.1). Lineage (GTDB taxonomy): Bacteria > Bacillota > Negativicutes > Selenomonadales > Selenomonadaceae > CAJORE01. Next base: position 11,077 of record CAJOQC010000204.1, on the reverse strand, counting down.
GCCTTCCCCGTCAAAATCCTGCATGGTCACGCCGTTTAAGGTTTGGGTGTCGGCGTTATAGTTTCTCGCGTATACGAGGCGTTTTATCTCGCCGTTTTCGATGTCCTTTATTACTATGTGTTCTTGGGACTTCATTGTGGTATTTCCCTCAATTTCGTAATAAAGCACGTTGCTGTACGCCGTATTTGCCCATGGCACAACATATTCGTTAAATGCAATGGCCAATATGCTGACAAAAAGCCCCAAGGCCACGGCCGGCGCGGCTATCCGCACAAAACCAATGCCGCATGATTTCATGGCGGTTATTTCGCTGTTGCTTGAAAGACGCCCGAAGGTTAAAAGCACCCCCAAGAGCATGGACATGGGGAATGTCCACATTATGATGCTCGGCAGGCCGAAGATGAAAATTTTAACGACGGACTCAAAGGACGCGCCGTAGTCCGTGATGTAGCGGGCAATGCGAAACAGCGTCCCCGAACCGATAAAGACCGCCGAAAAAGCGCATATCCCAAACAGGAAGGTTATAACCACTTCCCTAAATATATATTTGTCGAGAATCCGTATATGCATTGCCTTCTCCTATTACATGGTGAATTTTTCGCCCAGGTAGAACTTTTTCGCCACGGGACTTTGGGCGATGGTTTTGCTGTCGCCCTCCAAAAGAATTTTCCCTTCGTTTAATATATAGGCTCTGTCTACAATTTGCAAAGTTTCGCGGACGTTATGATCCGTTATCAAAATGCCCATGCCCCGCTGTCGGAGGTACTGAATGATTTCTTGAATATCCGCCACCGCCAAGGGGTCAACCCCGGCAAAGGGTTCGTCCAAAAGAATAAAATGAGGCTCTAAGGCAAGGCAACGGGCTATCTCCACCCTGCGCCGCTCGCCGCCCGAGAGTTCCGTGCCCACCCGCTCGCGGACATGACCTATGTTAAATTCCTGCAAAAGTTCTTCGTACTTGTTCCGCTGTTCCGCCTTGGATAGTTTCGTTGTTTCCAAAATGGCCATGATGTTTTCTTCCACGGTCAGTTTGCGGAAAATCGACGCTTCTTGGCTTAGGTAACTTATGCCCAAGGCGGCGCGGCGATGCATGGGCAGGTGGGTAATGTTTATGTCCGACAAAAACACTTCCCCATGCTTTGGCTGCTCCAAGCCCACAATCATGTAAAAGGTGGTGGTTTTCCCCGCGCCGTTTGGACCTAATAGCCCCACTATTTCGCCGGTTTCCACGTTTAGGGAAACCCTGTCAACCACGGTTCGGCTCTTGAAGGCTTTCACCAAGTTTTTGGCCTCTATTCGCAAAGCAAACCACTCTCCCCGAAAATCATTGCGTCGATACGTTGTTGCCCGCCGATTCTGCAAGATACAAAATCAAACGGCGGCTTTTTACCACGTTGTTGTTCTGCACCGCCCAAGCGTTGCCCGTCAAAATCGCCTTGCCCTGTTCCTTGGCAAAATAATCAAGGCGGTCGCCGCCGGCCTCCAAATCCTTGGGGGGGCTTATGAGGTGGGCGTTGCCTATGCCCACATAATGCTCTTCGCCAAGCCAGCCTTCCATTTTGTCGGCGGTGAAAACGCCGTCTTTGTTGGTTATCTTGCCGCCCTTTTCGATGAGCATATATTGGTTTTGGTTGGGGAAGTAGTCCACCTTTTCCCCGGTGAATTTAAGGTCTTGTTGGGTGCCCACCACGTTGCCGACGGCCAGCATATGTTCCGTGCCGTCGGTGGTGGCCTTGTCGCAGGTTATGCGCATATTTTCGCGCACAGCCACGACGTTCCCTTCCACAAAGCCTTCCTTTGTGTTCACGTTGTAGGTAGCCTTTGCCCCGGCCACCCGCCCCGGGCCGCGCTTCATCAGCACATCCCCCGTGGCCACCACAAGGCCGCTTGTCATGTTGTATTCCACCGTGTCCGCGTCAAGCTCGGCGGGTATTTGTTCCTGCTCTGCGCTCGTCACGGAAAAAGAACCTATCGCGGCGCAAAGGGCGAACGCCGCCAAAAATTTAGTTATTTTGCCCTTTTGTGTTTTAATTTTCATTTTGCGCCTTGCCTTTTTCAATATGCGCCTTGCCCTTGGCCTTTACTATGTTAAAGCCGTCGGTGCTTTCGATTTCGTCGGCGGTAAGTTTCATGTCCTCTTTGGTTGCCTTGGCATTGCCTTTGGCGGTTAATTTTTCTTCTTTGGCCGACCAATGAAATTCGTCCGCCGTAAGCTCTGCGCCGTCGCTGGTGGTCACTTTCACGTTGCCCGTTACCCATATATCGCGGCTGCCGTGGCTATATGCGCCTTTGTCGGCGGTTATCGTAACAATTCGCCCGTCCTCGGCATAAAAATGCCCCGTAAGAACATTCATTAAGATGTCCTCATTGTCCACGTTCACCGTGGTGGACTCGGCGGTAAGCTCCCAAATTTTCTTGCCGGCTTTTTCTTCGCTTATGGTGTTTTGGTCGTAGGTCATTACTTTCGGCGTGTCGTCCTTAATGATGGGCGGCGGCTCCGGCACGGTTCGCACCGCCCAAACCACAAGGAGGGCGAAGAAGAAAACCGCCGCCGCAAGCAAGAGTTTTCCTTTTTTGCTCATTTATTCTCCTGCCCTTTTACCGTGTGATGTTTATTGGTCTTTTGCATTTCCGGCGCAGTGTTCCACCGTTTTTGAAACCATAGCCATTGAGTCGGGTTCTCGCGAATGACTTTTTCGAGAATTTTCGTCATGGTGACGGTTAAATCAAACAAGTCCTTGTCCGTGTCCCCCGTGTCCTTATACCTAAGAGCCTCGCCGATAACGACTTTATGCTTGCCGTTTTCCTGCCGCAGGATAAAACACGGCATAACCGGCGAACCGAATTTGCGGGAAAACACCGCAGGACCTAAGGGCGTGGATGCTGTTTTGCCCAAAAATTCAATGAACGCGCCCCCAGGGCCTGCGTCTTGGTCGGCCAAAAAACCCAAAATCTTGCCTTTTTTGAGAGCTTTTGCCGCCATTAACAGTTCGCTTGTGCCGCGGGAGAATATTTCCATGTTTATCTTGGAGCGAAGTTCGTTTAACGCTTTGGTGTAATCGGCGTTTGGTTGGGTTTTGGCTATGGCGGAGGCGGGCATATTGTTTAGGGTGAAAGCAGCGCTCAGCCATTCCCAGGTGCCGATATGCCCCGTCAGGATAACCACGCCATGGCCTTCGGCGAGAGCGTCTTTCATACGATCCATATTTTCAATATCAATGTACCTACTTAGGTTGTCGCTGTTGAGGTTTGGCATATACATAATTTCAAGCATATTCTTGGCCAAATTGACAAAGGACTTGCGCACCAAACGCCGCGCCTCGTCTTCGTCCACCTTTAGGGCGGGCATCATCTGCGCCACGGCGCGTTCACGTTGCTTTTTAACCAAGATATAATACAGATTGCCCAACAAAACGCCGAACATCATCAACAGTTTATACGGCATTAAGCAAATCAAACGACTTAAAATCATCAGCGTTCGATAAAGCATGGTCTTTCCTCTTCTTGTTATTGTTTACGGTATTATTATAAAAACAAAAGATAGCAAAACGGCGTTATAACTTTGCCGATACGCCATTGTGTTCCGTGGAAAGGAAACTTTCTACAATTTCGCCCCACTTGCCCTGCGCCTTTAGGATAAACTCGATAACCTCCCGCGCCGCGCCGCGCCCGCCGGGAAGATCGGAGATTATATGCGCCCGCGCCTTCACTTCCGGCACGGCATCGCCCACCGCCGCCGCAAGCTCCGCCTGCACCATTATGGGGAGGTCGATAAGGTCGTCCCCCACATAGGCAATTTCCTCGTCGGTAAGGCCGAACTCTTCCTTTAACATTTTGTAATCGTCCCGCTTGTTAAGAGAGCCTTGGCAAATTGCGTCAAAACCAAGTTCCTTGCCGCGATACTCCACCTGCTTGCTGTTTCGCCCGGTGATAATGGCAACTTTAAGGCCGCATTGCCGCGCCAGCCGTATCCCCAAACCGTCCCGGCAGAAAAAGGGCTTAAAAACCTCCCCTTCCGCGCCGGTGTAGATGCCGCCGTCGGTAAGAACGCCGTCCACGTCGAAAATTATGAGTTTAATGTTCTTGGCGCGTTCGTTTGCGCCCGTCATTACTTCCATCTGTCTTTTCTCCTTTACACTACGCCCTGACGCAACAAATCCGTAAGATGCACGATGCCCAGCGGGGTTTTGTCCTTGTCCACCACCGGCAAAACGGTGATGGGGCGGGGCTTGTGCTTTTCCATTACCGAAAGAGCCGTTGCCGCCAATTTGTTCTCGGCGATGGTTATGGGGTCGGCGGTCATTATATGTTCCACCGGCTCGTCAAGGAAATTGTAATCCCTGCCCAAGGCGCGGCGGATTATGCCGTCGGTGATAAGCCCCACGAATTTTCCTTCGCCGTCAATCACCGAAGCCGCCCCCAAGCCCTTTTCCGTCATGACAAAGAGGGCATCTTTGGCGGTTTTGCCCGTTTCTATGAGGGGGTTGTCCTCCCCTGTGTGCATCACGTCTTTCACCGTGAGGAGAAGTTTTCTCCCCAAAGCGCCGCCGGGGTGGAACATGGCAAAGTCTTGGGATGTGAAATTCCGCGCCGCCATAAGAGCCATGGCAAGAGCGTCCCCCATGGCAAGGGTGGCGGTGGTGCTGGCCGTGGGCGCAAGCCCCAAGGGGCAGGCCTCCCTTTTGACCCCCGTGTCGATAAAGTAGTCGCTGTATTTGCCCAAGGAAGAATCCCGCCGCCCGGAAAAGGCCACAATCGTTGCGCCGATACGGCGGATTATGGGCAAAATGTTTACTATCTCGTTTGATTCGCCGCTGTTTGATATGGCGATAACCACATCGTTTTCCGTCACCATGCCAAGGTCGCCATGGAAGGCTTCCGCCGGATGCATGAAAAAAGATGGCGTGCCGGTGCTGGCCAAGGTGGCGGCTATTTTTTTGCCGATGTGGCCGCTTTTGCCCATGCCCGTCACCACCACCCGCGCCGGGCAATTTAATATGCAGTTTGCCGCCGCCTCAAATTCGTCGTCGATTTTATTCGTAAGGTCGGCCACTGCTTCGGCTTCTATCTGCAAAGTTTCAATCGCTTTGTTTTTTATCATGGTGTTCGCCTTATCTGCCTTTTTTGTTCCTTTTTACCACGGCGTTAATGGCAAGCGCGTCCTTTAGCATATCCTCCAAACAATCGAGATAAACCATGTTTGCGCCGTCGGAGAGGGCTTCGGCGGGGTTGTCGTGGACTTCCAAGAAAAGGCCGTCCACCCCTGCGCCCACCGCCGCCCGCACAAGATATTCCACATATTCGCGGTTGCCGGAGGAGGTTTCCCCTGCGCCGCCGGGGAGTTGGACGCTGTGTGTGCCGTCGAATATCACGGGGTAGCCGAAGGAGCGCATTATGGGGAAGGAACGCATATCAACCACCAAGTTGTTATACCCAAATGATGCCCCCCGTTCCGTCAGGAGAATTTTTTCCGTGCCGCTGGCGTGGAGTTTATCCACCACGTTTCGCATATCGTTGGGCGAAAGGAACTGGCCTTTTTTTACGTTCACCACCTGCCCCGTCTGCGCCGCCGCATGGAGAAGATCCGTCTGACGGCACAAAAAGGCGGGTATCTGCAAAACGTCCGCCACTTTGGCGGCGGGTTCGGCCTGGAAACTCTCATGAATATCCGTAACCACCGGGACATTAAGCTCTTTTTTTATTTTCGCCAACAGCTTCAGCCCTTCTTTAAGCCCCGGTCCTCGGAAACTGTGGTAGGAGGAACGGTTGGCCTTATCAAAGGATGCCTTAAAAATGTAGGGTACGGACAATCTTTCGCAAATTTCCTTTATCCCCCTGCCGATTAAAAGGGAACGTTCGTAGCTTTCCAACACGCACGGCCCTGCCATAAGAACAAGCGGCTCGCCGTCGCCGATTAAGAAATTCCCTGCGGCAACTTTGTTCATGCCAATCCCTCCTCAATGTATATTCTGTTTACTTCCCGCAAATCTTCTTCCGTATCAACGCCCACAAATTGCCGCGTTGTTTCGATGACTTTTATCCGCTCGCCGTTTTCAATGGCTCGCAGTTGTTCCAAGGATTCGCTCATTTCAAGGGGCGTTTGCGCCATGGCGGCAAATTTCTTCAAAAAATCGCGGCGGTAGGCGTATATGCCGATGTGCTTAAAAACCTTCGCCCCCTCCCGTCGCGGGTAGGGGATAAGGGAACGGCTGAAATATAGGGCGTAGCCCTCTTTGTCCGTTACGACTTTCACGTTGTTGGGGTTTTCCTGCTCGGCTTTTTCTTTTATCTGTGTTTTTACCGTGGCCATGTTTAGCGTCTTGTCCGCAAAAAGCGCCGCCAATTCGTCGATTAACTCCGGGTCTATCAAAGGTTCGTCCCCTTGGACGTTTATTATCACTTCCGCGTCGGTGTAAATTTCGGCCACTTCCGCCAATCTGTCCGTGCCTGTTTGGTGGTCGGCGCGGGTCATCACCCCTTTGCCGCCAAACTTCGTCACCGCGTCAAAAATCCGCTCATCGTCCGTGGCCACCACTGCGTCGTCGATATTTTTTGCTTTAATCGCCCGCTCGTACACCCGCACAATCATGGGTTTCCCCGCAATGTCCCGCAGGGGTTTCCCCGGCAGACGGGTCGAGGCGTAGCGGGCGGGAATTACGCATAAAACCTTCATAGTTCTTCCGTCCTCCTGTTTTTGCCGTAACATTCGCGAAGTTTGTTTTGAAGCATATCATGAAAATCCCCTGCGCCGCTTTTGAAAGTGACTTCCACGCAGATAACGTAAACGGGGATTTCCCATTTGGCGCTGACCACTTCGGCGGGGATTTTCACCGCGTCCTTTTCGGTGATGATGATAGCTTCCGCCCCTTCCGCCGCGGCCTGTTGCAACACGTCCTGCATTTCGGCCATGGTGTAGTCATGGTGGTCGGGGTAACGAAGGCTCTCAATGACCGCCGCGCCCAAATTTACCAAAGTCTGCTCAAAGGAGGCGGGGTTTCCTATGGCGGACACCGCCATTACCCGCTTGTCGCGGATTTCCTTCACGTCCACGCCGTCGCCGGCAATGTTTTCGTACCAGTCCGCAAGTTCTATAAGGCAACGGGGGCGGTGAATACTCTCCACCACCAAGGCCTTGTCGTTGTACTTTTTAAGGGTGTCGCGGATATGTTCCCGAGAGCCTTCCGCCGCCTGATCCACCTTCGTCATAAGGCACACGTCGGCGCGGCTTATATGGTCAATGGGTTCGCGGAGAGTGCCCCGGGGCAAAATGTGTTCGTTCCCGAAGACGTTCACCGCATCAACAAGCAATATATCCATATCCCGTTTTAACTGCCAGTGCTGATACCCGTCGTCCAAAATGGCCACTTCCGCGCCGAAATGCTCCACGGCGTACCGCCCCGTCACCGCCCGTTCTGCGCCGATCAAGACCGGCACACCCGGCAGGTGCTTGGCGAGCATATAGGCTTCGTCCCCGGCTTGGGTCGCGTCCATTTGAAGGTTCTGCCCGTCGGACACCACCCCTACTTCCCCGTGCCATTTGGCGCGGTAGCCTCGGTTTAGTATCACCACTTTATAGCCCATGTCGCGAATGTCCTTGGCAAGTCGTTGCGCCGTGGGGGTTTTCCCCGTGCCGCCCACCGTCACGTTGCCCAGGCTGATTACAAAACAACTAAGCTCTTGCCGCTTAAACAACCCCAAATTGTAGCCCGTCAAGCGGAAATTTATAAGCAGGCTGTATATAATGGAAAAAACATACAAAACCGCCATAATGGCGTTGAGGAAAACGCCGTCCACTTCCTTGCTGTGGACAAGGTGGATAAAGTAAGTTTGCAGATTTTCGATTTTCTCCGTGGAACGGATAAACCCGGCGGTGCTTTCGTAGTTCTCCAAGGTTTCCCGCAAGATTACCGCCGATTTTCGCGCCGCGCCCTTGTTCTCGTTGACAATGGCAAGGGTTTCCCTTTCAAGGCGCGCCCGTTCCTCTTGGTTGTCGAAAAGCTCCACGGTTTTTGCCGCAAGCTCTTCCGCATCCTTTACGGTGACGCAGGCGTTCCGTTTGGTAAAAAGGGCGTGTGTGTCCTTGAAGTTAAACATATTGCTGCCCACGATAATGGCCTTGCCATGGGCTGCCGGCTCTAAGATATTGTGGCCGCCGTGGGAAATAAGGCTGCCCCCCACATAAACCACGTCGCCGATGCTGTAAATTCGCCCCAGTTCGCCGATTGTGTCAAGAATAACAATGTCATGCCCCGTTGCGGGTTCTTTTTGGAGGGCGGTGCGGGTTTTGGCCTCAAAGCCCGCGTTTTTGCATATATGCATAACCTCCGTGACCCGCAACAACTCCCGAGGGGCTATCACCAACTTGGCGTTTTGGTGCTTTTCCCTCACGGCGGCAAAGGCCGACAGGACATAGCCTTCCTCCCCCCGGTGGGTGCTGCCCGCCAAAAGTATGCCATCGTTGTCCGCAAGCCCCAAACTCTGCAAAAATTCCTGTTTTTCTTCGTCGCTTACGTCCGTATATGTCTGGTCGAATTTCGTGTTGCCCGTAACAGTCACAAGTTCCGGCGGCGCGCCAAGGCGCATGATATAGTCCGCATCAATGGGGGACTGCATGGCAAAGCGTTTCACCGTGCCGATCATGTCGGAAAGTATGCTGAAAAGATACTTGTACCGCGTGACGCTTTTGTCGCTGATGCGGCCGTTTACCATCATCACCGGGATTTTCATTTGCCGGGCGGTCTTTAGGAAGTTTGGCCACAGCTCCGTCTCCACGGGCAAAAAGATGCGCGGGTGGATACGCCGCAGGATATGCCCCGCCAAAAAGGGCAAGTCCAAGGGGTAATATATTATGCTGTCCGCGTCCTTAATGATTCGGTTGGCCATTTCGTAGCCGCTGGTGGTCACCACCGACACCAAAATGGGGCTTTTGGGAAATTCCTTGCGGAACTCTTTGATGAGGGGGCTTGTGGCCACAACCTCGCCGACGGAAGCCGCGTGCACCCATATACAGTTTTTCTTTGCCACCTTGTCAAGGGCGTGGGCGGGGAAAATGCCGAACATACTTTGCTTTATCCGCTCCACGAACCCTTTTTCCCGTGTCGCCCGTATGAGGAAAACAGCCCCCACCGGCACGATTATAAGAACCGCCGTTATGTTGTAGACGATTTTAATGGCAACCGTCGCTATCCTGTGAAATAATTGCATATTGCTTCCTCTTTAAGGCGATTAACCTTCGACTTTGCCGAACTGAATATGATACAGGTTGCTGTAAAGCCCGCCCTTTTTCAACAATTCTTCGTGAGTGCCGTGTTCATGGATTTCGCCGTTGTCAATGACGTAAATTTGGTCGGCCTCGAATATGGTTGAAAGACGGTGGGCGATAACAAAGGAAGTGCGCCCCACCATAAGTTTGTCAAGAGCCGCTTGCACTATTTTCTCGCTTTCCGTGTCAAGGGCGCTTGTGGCTTCGTCAAGTATGAGAATACGCGGATTTTTCAAAATTGCCCGGGCTATTGCCATGCGCTGACGTTGGCCGCCGGAAAGGTTAAGCCCCCGTTCGCCGATTTGCGTGGCGTAGCCGTCGGGCAACTCCCGTATAAACCCATCGGCGTTGGCCGCCTTTGCCGCCTCTATTACCTCTTCGTCGGTGGCGTCAAGCCGCCCGTAGCGAATGTTTTCCATAACCGACGCGCTAAAGAGCAAAGTTTCCTGCGGCACTATGCCTATTTGCTCCCTTAAAGATGCCACGGTCACGTCCCGTATGTCATGTTCGTCAATGTAAATTGCGCCCTCGGTCACGTCGTAAAAACGGGGTATGAGGTTCGCCACCGTGGATTTGCCCGCGCCGGACGGCCCCACAAATGCTATCATTTCCCCGGCCTTTGCCGAGAGGGAAAGGTGGGATAACGCCAGTTGCCCCTCTTTGTACCCAAAACTTACGTCCTTTAGCGTAACGTTTCCTTCAATCTGCGGCAAAGGCTTGGCGTTTGGTTTATCTGTTATTGTTTCATCCAAATCAATAACGGCAAATACACGGTCAACCGCCGCCATGGCTTTTTGCAAAGTTCCGTAAACCCTTGAGAGACGTTTTACCGGGTTGGCAAGGTTCACGGCGTAGGTCAAAAACGCCACCAAGGATCCGGCGGTTATTTCGCCGTTTACCACTTCGTAGCCGCCGAACCAAACAATGAAGGTGACGGCTATGGCCGCCAAAAACTCCACCGTGGGGGTAAGGAGGCTCGTAAGCTGCACATTTTTCATGGCCGCTTGGAAGTTTAATTCGTTCTGTTTGCAGAACCTTTCTATTTCATAATCTTCCCGCACGAAGGACTTAACCACCCGCACGGAAGAAATGCTCTCTTGCAACAGGGCGGTTATGTCCGCCAATCGCTCTTGTATTATTGTGCCGGTAACTTTTATCTTGCGGCCGAAAATCTTCATGGCCTGCCCCACCATGGGGATAACAATAAGGGTCAAAAGGCTGAGTTTCCAATCAAGATAGAACATCAGCACGATAGAACCGATAAGAATAGAACCTTCCGTCACCATTTCGATGAGGTTATCCACCAAGGCAGCCTGCATTGCCGACACGTCGTTGGTGAGGTAACTCATGGTTTCCCCGGTTTGGTGGCGGTCAAAATAGGCAAGGGGCATACGCTGGAACTTGCGAAAGAGAACCTCCCGCACGTCGATTATGACCCGTTGGCCTATAAAGGACACAAGATAGGACTGGCCGTAGTAGAATATCCCGCGAAAGAAGAACACCACCACGATGCCCACGGATATGAAGTTTAGCATCATCATATCCTTGTCCGCCAAAACTTTGTCAATCATGTCCTTTATTATCCACGGCACATAAAGGTTCGCCCCCGCCGCAAGGATAATGCACACTATCGCGAGCGCCAACCGTTTTAGGTATGGGCGCATATATTGCAAAAGCCGTTTATAATTTTTCATTTAACCAATATCTTTCTGTTTATTTCTGTTTATCTTGCGCCGCCGCCAAAATTTTTGCCGCCACGCGCCCCGCCGCGCCTTTTTCTCCCAAAAGCGCAACGGCTTTTTTTAGCCCCGCCAG
>CAJOQC010000203.1 GCA_905236785.1 uncultured Selenomonadaceae bacterium | reverse complement strand
CAAGAGGAGGGCTGATTTAAGCCTCCCTCTTGGAGGGAGGTGGCAGCCCGCAGGGCTGACGGAGGGAGTTTTTAGAGGTTGCCTAAAGAGTATGGACACCAAAACCGTAGAGCCGAACATGGCAAAAAGATGTTGCAAACTAAGGGGAACAGTTTGCAAAAAAGGCAGTTTGGCATCTACGGGAACGGTTCTGTTTTCCAAATAAATCATCCTTTCATAAAGGCTTGTCGAAATAGCCGTAACAGTATAACACAAGATAACATCATAAGCGAATTTGTTTTTCGGGTTTCCTCTTGCTAACGCAGGAATATAATGATAAACTTATACCAATGCCGAATGTGTTGTCGGCAAGACCAATGAATTTTTGGGTATTTGCCCGTCGGGGGGAATATATACATACATGGAAAAACTTGTCATTAACGGAGGGAAACCCCTAAAGGGACGAGTAAAAATAAGCGGCGCGAAAAACGCGGTGCTGCCCATTATTGCAGCGACGCTGTTGGGGCAAGATAAAGTAAGCGTCTTGGAGGAAGTGCCGGACTTAGACGACGTGCAGACAATTTCCGCCGTATTGCAAAAACTTGGCGTAAAGACGGAATATAACGCGGAACTTAATGAGCTTAGGGTGGATGCCACGGAAATAAGTTGTTTTGAAGCTCCTTATGATTTGGTGCGGAAAATGCGAGCCTCGTTTTTGATAATGGGGCCGCTGTTGGCGCGTTGCGGCAAGGCGAAAATTTCTTTGCCCGGCGGTTGCGCCATCGGCACGCGCCCCATAGATTTGCACTTAAAGGGCTTCGAGGCTTTGGGGGCGCAAATAAAAATCGGCCACGGGTTTATAGAGGCCGCCGCGCCCAACGGGCTTATAGGTTCGCGAGTGTATCTTGATTTCCCCAGCGTGGGGGCGACGGAGAACATATTGATGGCCGCCGCCATGGCCAAAGGGCAAACCGTGTTGGAAAACCCGGCGCAAGAGCCGGAAATTGTGGATTTAGCCAACTATCTAAACGTAATGGGGGCAAAAATTCGCGGCGCAGGGACAAACGTAATTAAAATCGACGGCCGCGAAAAACTTATCGGTCACGGCTACACCATAATCCCCGACCGCATCGAAGCCGGGACGTACATGGTGGCGGCGGCAATGACAAAAGGCGACGTGTTCATCGAAAACGCCATAAGCGAACATCTAAAACCCGTTATCGCCAAACTCAAGGAGGCGGGGGTCGGCCTTGAAGAATCCGTTGACGGTATTCGCGTCTTTGCCGACAAACGCACCCGCGCCGTGGACATAAAAACCATGCCCTACCCCGGTTTCCCCACGGATATGCAGGCGCAGTTCATGGCTATGCTGGCGGTGAGCGACGGCGCAGGGCTTGTTACGGAAACGGTATTTGAAAACCGCTTTATGCACGTTGACGAATTAAAGCGCATGGGCGCAAACATCAAAATCGATGGACGCACATCAATAGTCACCGGCGTCGGAAAACTCACGGGTTGCCAAGTAAAGGCCACGGATCTTCGCGCCGGGGCGGCCATGGTGCTGGCGGGCTTGGTGGCCGAGGGGCAAACGCAAGTCGGCTACATTCACCACATTGACCGGGGCTATGACAAATTGGTGGAAAAACTTATCGCCTTGGGCGCGGATATAAAGCGCGTTGACGGCTGAGGGGCGAAGATTATGAATATAACGGATGCAATCGAACTAAAAAACATTTCCTGCAAAAACAGGTTGATTCGTTCGGCTGTGCATAGCTTCCTCGGCACGGAGGATGGGCATCTTTCGGCGGCGGATTTTGCTATGTACGAAACATTGGCCAAAAGCGGCATCGGTCTTATCATCACGGGTCATGTTTGTGTGCAGGAGGGCGGCCGCGCCAACATTAACCAACCTAACATATTCGCCGACGAGTACATTGAGGATTTTGCCCAAGGGGCAAAAATTGCCCACAAGTACGGCGCAAAATTTGTGGCCCAGCTAAACCACGCCGGGCCGCGAGCCGTTGACAACGATGATTTGGCCGACGTTACGGAGCGGGAACTTAAAAAGGGGAAATTCGCCCGTAAACTTAGGCTTGACGAGATAAAAAACATTGAAAACGCCTTTATAACGGCGGCGGCGCGGATAAAAGCGGCGGGGGCGGACGGCGTGCAGCTTCATGCGGCGCACAGCTATCTTTTGTCTCGGTTTATCGACCCCACCTTTAACACTCGCGATGACGAATATGGCGGCAACGCCAAGAACCGTTTTCGCATGGCGGAAAATATCATTTTGGGCATAAAGGAAAAATGCGGAGCAAATTTCCCCGTGTTCATTAAGATAAACTCCGACACCAACGCGGACAACGATGCTTACGAGCAGGACATGATTTACATATTGAACCGCGCCGGGCAAATCGGCGCGGAGCTTGCGGAATTATCCGGGGTTGATTTTATCAATCAGCCAAAGACCGACCGTCTGTATTATCTTTCGCGGGCGGAGAGACTAAAAAAAGCCGTTCCCGATATGCCGCTCTCTTTGGTGGGCGGAGTTCGTTCCCTTGGGGATGCGCAAAAGGTTTTGGCGGCGGGGGTTGACATGGTGTCCTTGGGGCGCGCCCTTATCGCCGATAATGATTTTGCGGCGCGGCTTTTGGAGGGGGGAGATGCGCCCACCAAGTGCGTGTCTTGCAGTCGTTGTTTTGTTTTGCCCAACAAGCATCCGGGGCTTAGGTGCGTGTGGGAATTAAAAAAAGCTCGCGCCAACAAATAGCATAAACTACGCGCTCATGGGGGCGCGTTTTTTGTAACGGTGACTATTATGACCGAAAAAGACAATTTTGCGGGAGTGACATTCCCCGACGTTACGGACAAATACGAGCGGATTTTGGTTATCGGCGACATACACGGCAACTTTGACAGGCTTTTAAGCGTATACCGAAAGGCAAAATGGCGGCCGCAGGAAGATTTGTTGATCCTTTTGGGGGATTATGTGGACAGAGGGCCTGAGAGCGGCCGCTCATTGCGTTGGGCGATGGAGATGAGCGAAAAGGAAAACACGGTTGTTCTGCGGGGTAACCATGAGCAGATGATGCTTGCCTATTACCTTTTGGAAGGGGACGCGGATATTTGGCTGCCTAACGGCGGCGACAAAACCAAGCGCGACATGGAAAAATGGCAGGAAAAAGACCCCGACGCCCTAAAAAAAGCGTTAAAGTTTATCGCCGCAAGGCCGTTGTACCACTGCTTAAGACACAGCGGCAGGGATTATATGTTTGTTCATGCGGGGATTAACCCATGGCGTAGTTTTGCGGAGCAAACCAGCGAACATTTTTTATGGATTCGCGAAGAGTTTTATCGAAATTACACGGGCAGGGTGCAAATTGTGGCGGGGCATACGCCGACCCAGTATCTTTTCGGAGCCTTCGGCGCGGAGGTTGCGCCGGTGCGCCTTGACAACAACATAATTTTAATGGACACGGGGTCTTTTTTGCCCCGGGGGCGTATTTCCTGCATGGACGTGTTAAGCGGCCGATTTTGGCAAAGCGATGAGTAGCTTTAGGGAGGATATTATGAGCATCAAAATTATTTTTTCCGACATTGACGGCACGATTGTTGACAGCAACAAACAGATTATGCCCAAAACAAAAGCCGCCCTAAGGGAAATCACCGCCAAGGGCGTGCATTTTGCCCTTGTGTCCGGGCGCGGCAAGCAAGCGGTGTTCACCGTGGGGCGGCAGTGCGAAATCCCCCTTCATGTGGTGGCCACCAACGGCTCCATGGTTATTGACAGGGACGGAAACACGATTTTAGACCGGCGCATAAACATGGAGGACACATTGGCGGCTCTTGCGGCCATTAACGAAAACTTCCCCGATACCTCCATAAATTATTACGCCGGGGACGATTGGTTCGTGAAAAGTTTCGCCGACCAACGAACCCAGAGAGAAATGAAGATAACCGCCACCGAGGCCAAGGAGACTAACTTGGCAAAATTGGCCAAAGAAGGCGTTTTGCCGGGGAAAATAATGCTTATCGACGAGCCTATTAACTGCGAAACAATGGAAAGAGAATTGGCCGCAAAACTCCCACGCCTAAAGGTGGTGCGCTCCGCTCCCGTTTTGGTGGAGATAACCGAAGGGGACATCAATAAATCCGTTGGTATAGACGCGCTGTTAAAGTATCTTAACATCAGCCGCGAGGAGTCCTTGGCCTTTGGGGACAACTACAACGACATTGAGATGCTCGGCTTTGTGGGCAAAGGCGTGGTAATGGGCAACGCCCCCGCCGACATAAAGGCAAAATTTGCCGAAGTGACAGCAACAAACGACGAAGAGGGAATTTACGAATATCTGAAAAAAATCGGGCTGGTGTAATTTTCCTAAAGGGCATTTATGTTCTTTTCTCTTTCTTTTCAAAGAAAGAGAAAAGAAGTGCGGCGTAAAGCACCGTGCCTCTAATCCCATTGCATACTTGCCCCAATCGTGATATAGTTTTGCCAAAGAATATAGGCGCAAATATCGCCGTCGCGATATTTGCATGGGCGGCTCTGACGGGTGAGCCGCTAAGGAGGACGTGGCGAATGTTTAACTTTTCCCGAAAAGATAACGAATTTTTTGATTTGTACGTCGAAAGCGCACGTTATTTTTATCAAGGCGCGTTGATGCTCGACGAAGTGATGCTTGACTACAGCAAAGCCGGCGACAAAATAAAGGACATCATTAAACTTGAACATGAGGCCGACGCGGTAAACGACAAAATAATCGACAAACTGAACCTTACTTTCATAACGCCCATTGACCGGGAGGACATCTACGCCCTCGCCAACGAACTTGACGACTGCGTTGACTTGTTGCAAGGCACTTTGCAACGCATCGTTATGTACCGCACGGGGGAAGCCATGGAAGGGGCTGTTTCCCTCACCAAACTACTCATCGAATGTACCGAAGAAATAATAAAAGCCTTCTCCCTCCTAAAGGACATAAAGAAAAACCAAACTCAAATTTTGGACGCAGTGCATCGCATAAGCTCCATAGAAACCGAAGGCGACCGCATCTATCGCCATGAAGTGGCCTATTTGTTCGACCAAGTGACCGACCCCATAGAGCTTATTAAATGGAAAGACATTTTGCAAAATTTGGAAGATACCCTCGACCATTGCGAAAAAATCGGGGATATGGTGCGGGGCGTGGTGATGAAGTATGCTTGAACTTCAATACTTGATTTTCACCGTTATCGTGTTGGCGTTGATTTTCGATTTTATCAACGGTTTCCACGACACCGCCAACGCCATAGCCACATCGGTTTCCACCCGGGCAATTCACCCCAGCCATGCCATAATTATGGCGGCGGTGCTTAATTTCGCCGGGGCAATGTATTCAACAGGCGTCGCCAAAACAATCGGCGCGGACATAGTAAGCTCGGCGCAAATGGTTGACGAAAAAATCATCATCGCCGCCATAACCGGCGCGATAATATGGAACATCGCCACATGGTGGTTCGCCGTCCCTTCAAGTTCTTCTCATGCTTTGGTGGGCGGCATAATCGGCGCGGTGTTGGTGAGCGTCGGCAGCAGCGGCCTAAATTTCGTCGGCATCGGCAAAATAGTCGTGTCCCTCATTGCGTCGCCGGTTGTGGCCATAGGCACGGGCTGCCTTGTTATGCTGTTGCTCTTTCGGATTTTCGGCGAAATGAGCCCTTCTGTCATCAACGACAAATTCCGCAAGATGCAACTTGTTTCGGCGGCCACCATGGCCTTTTCCCATGGGTCAAACGACGCGCAAAAGAGCATGGGCATAATGACCCTTGCTCTTTTGTCCGGCGGGTATATCGACGTGTTTGAAGTCCCCTTCTACGTTAAAATTTTGGCGGCCACGGCCATGGCCTGCGGCACGGCAATCGGCGGCTGGCGCATTATAAAAACCATAGGCGGCAAGATTTTTAAGCTTGAACCCATAAGCGGCTTTGCCGCCGACCTTAATTCCTCAATCGTAATCTTCAGCGCAACTCTTTTGCACCTCCCCGTCAGCACCACTCATGTTGTTTCAGGCTCTATCATGGGCGTGGGTACGGCCAAAAGGGTGAACGCCGTCCGTTGGGGCGTGGCGCAACAAATGGTCTTGGCATGGGTGCTCACCATTCCCTGTACCGCTGTAATGGGGGCTTTGGCCTATCATGGCGTGATGATGATATTCCCTTAAAATTTTTTTCTTTTGCAAGGCAAACTATAGAAGCTCCTTCCGTCAGCCCTGCGTGTTGCCACCTCCCTCAATAAAATCAGCCATTTTCTTATAGGAGGGTGTCGGCGTAGCCGACGGGAGAATGTATAAAAGCGAGTTTTTGGAGATGCCCGTAAATAAACATAAACCGAGGTAATATTTATGATGATAATTCGCCGCCGCGAGCGGCATTTGACCCCGCAGACCCTGCCGCGTGATTTGGTATGCGATTATCAAGCCGAGTATGACAGCGACATTGTGGCGGTGAAACTTGATAACGCTCTGCATGATTTGCAGACCCCGGTGGGGGCGGCGCGGAGTTTGGAATTTGTGGAGCTAAACAGCGAGGACGGCTTTAAGATTTATCGGCGCACCGTTCAGTTTCTTCTTAACATTGCCGTGTCGGAGGTTTTCCCCCGTTCGGAGATAACCGTGCATTTTATGGTGAACAAAGGGCTTTATTTCACCGTGAAGTTTGAGCGGGAGCGGGAGTTGACCGCCCGTGACATTGCGGCTGTCGAAGAGAAAATGCGGGAGCTTGTGGCAAAGAATTTGCCCATTACCAAGGAAACCATGGCAAAGGACGAAGCGGCGCGGCTTTTTGCCGCAGGGGGCGGCGCGGAAAAAGCCGCTATTATAGCCGCTCTTAACCAAGAAACGGTCAGCGTGTACCGTTGCGGCAAATATCTTGATTATTTTTACGGCGCAATGATTGGGGCGACGGGCAGTTTGGGGAGGTTTAACATAGAGCCTTGCCCGCCGGGGCTTTTGCTCCGCACCCCTGCCCTTCACAGCGGCGGCGATATTCCCCGAAAAGTTTGGCAGCCGAAACTAAAGAATATTCTGACCGAGGCGAAGGAATGGGCGAATATATTAAATTGCAACTATGTCACCGACCTTAACCGCGCCGTCGCTAACGACGAAATCGGCGAAATAATCCGCGTGTCCGAGGCTCTTCACGAAAAGAAAATCGCCAAAATCGCCTACCATATCGCCAAGAACGCCGACAAACTGCGGCTTATTCTCATCGCCGGCCCTTCTTCGTCGGGGAAAACTTCCTTTGCCCAACGCCTTAGAATACAGCTTAAGGCCGACGGGCTTAAACCAATTTCCGTGTCCTTGGACGATTACTTTGTAAACCGGGAGGACACGCCAAAAAACGAACGGGGGGAATACGACTACGAGTGCCTTGAGGCTCTCGATACGGATCTTTTTAACCGTAACATGGCAGATTTGACGGCGGGCAAAACCATTACGCCGCCCACATATAACTTTGTGAAAGGTTGCCGAGAGATTGACGTGAACAAAAAAATCTCCGTGGGCAAAAATCAGCCGATTATAATTGAAGGCATACATGGCCTTAATGATAAACTGACAGCCGCCGTGCCGCGGGAGAACAAGTTCAAGATTTACGTCAGCGCCCTTACCCAACTAAATATTGACGCTCATAACCGCATACCCACCACCGAGGCGCGGCTGCTCCGTCGTTTGGTGCGGGACAACAACTTTCGCGGCGCAAGCGCGATGCGAAC
Source organism: uncultured Selenomonadaceae bacterium (assembly GCA_905236785.1). Lineage (GTDB taxonomy): Bacteria > Bacillota > Negativicutes > Selenomonadales > Selenomonadaceae > CAJORE01. Next base: position 7,033 of record CAJOQC010000203.1, on the reverse strand, counting down.
GCTGAAGATGTGGCCGGACGTGCGCGAGGGCGAAGAAAAGCACATTTTCCCCTTCCAAGAAGATGCGGACGTTATGTTTAACACCGCCTTAATCTATGAATTGGGCGTGCTAAAAAGCCGCGCCGTCGCGCTGTTGGAGAGCGTCCCCAAGGACGTCCCGGAGTACACGCGGGCGCGGCAGCTCTTGGGCTTTTGCCGCCATTTTGCGGAAATTCCCGCCGACGAAGTGCCGAATAATTCCATTTTGCGGGAATTTATCGGGCAGAATTGACGACGAGAGCCAAGGACGCAACAAGCATGGCCGCAAGGAAAACCCATGGGGGCAACAAGGCAACGCCCCACAAGGAGAGAACCCCCGCCGCCAATGGCGCGGCAAGGGCGGCAAAGACGGCGGAGATAAGACGGTTTTGTCTTATCACGCCGTCATTTTTTTCGGCTATTGCCATGGCGGGGATAAGCCGCGAAATGTTTTCGTTCAGGATTAAATCTGCCGCGAAATTGTCGTCGCCGCCCCCATCTTCTTCGCGTTCGCGTCGCGCTACGTCGCCGCCGAAGTGGGCACGGGAGGCGACGACGACGGACAAATCGGCGGCAAAAAACATTTCCCGCGCCGTGGCATCGTCCCCCACCACGGCCACGAAAGCCCCCCGCGCCCGCATAAGTTGCGCCTCGCGGATTAAGGACAACGCGCTCACTTCGCCGTGAATGTCTAAGTCGATTTCTTCGTTAATACCCGCCGCGAACCGCTTGGAACTGTCGGTCATAAAGTGCAGGGCGATGCCCCGCTCTTTTAATTTGTCCACGGTATGCACGGCGGCAAGGTCGAAGTCGTCCTTTAGGGCGATAATCCCCCTTGCGTAGTCGCCGCTGGCCACAAAAACCACGATTTTCCCGTTGCGGGAGAGTTGGTCGCTTTTGGTGAGCAGAGTCGCGCTTACGTCGATGTCGTTTTCGTTGAACCATTGAAGATTGCCGGCGCGGAAAGTTCGCCCGCTGATTATTGCCTCTGCGCCCCGTTCCGGCGTTTCGGCGAAGGCGGAGCGGCGCAAAAGCTCCAAGTTGCGGTTGCGAGCCGCATTATAAATAGCCCTGCCGGCGTAGTGGGACGCGCCTTCTTCCGCCGTGGCGGCAATGGCAAGGAGTTTGTTTTGGCTGATGCCTTGGCCTAAGATGTCGGTGATTAGGGGTTGTTTTCGCATTATGAAATTGACTTTGGTGAAAATAACGGTGTCTATTTGCCGCAGGAGGGAAAAGGCCGCGTCGGAGTTAAAACGGATGCCCTCTTTTTTGGCGGCGCGGCGGGCAAAGCGAAGGGCAAAGAAAGACCCGCAGACAAAGGGCAGAGGGCAAAGGGCGAAAAACACGCTCAAGAACACGTTTATGCACTCGGCGGCGGAAAGCCCCGCAACGTGCCAATAAAAGACAACAAGGGCGGCAACAAATGCATCGGCGATTAAAAGCAGAAGAAAATTTTTCATGATTTCTGTAGTTCCTTTATGTATATTATACTCGCGAGCAATGAAATTTACAAATTGTTACTTTTACTCCGCGAGTATATGCAGAGAGCGTAAGAGCTTTACTTCGCTTCGCTCGTAAATTATAACGCTCTCCGGTATAACGTATTCCATTATCGTGCAATATTTGCATTTCGTCAATGGTTTTGTTGCGGAGGTTCCCACTCGTTGTGTTCACGCTAAAACCCCTGCGAACAAGACCACTCATGTTCGCAGGGGTTTTCGTCAGCCGAAATAATCGGCTATGCCGTCGGCTATGCCTTGGGCGGCTTTTTTTACGCCCTCTTCGGAGTTTAGGAGTTTCTCTTCTTCGGGGTTGGATATAAAGGCCACCTCAATGAGAATAGCCGGCATATCCGTGTTGCGGACAACATAGAAATTACAGCTTTGAGTGCCGCGGTCGGGGGTCTTAATCTGTTCGATAAGAGCTTCCCGCACGCAGTCGGCAAGTTTTTTGGATTTCTCGGAGCCTTTGTCGTAATAATAGGCTGTTGTGCCGCCTGCGTCCTCGTTGGTAAAGGCATCCATGTGAACGGAAATGAAAATGTTCGCCTTCTTTTGGTTGGCCACGTCGCAACGGGCTTGCAACTCTTCAATGGCCGTCGCCTTTGCGCCCTTGGAGGACACGGCGGCATCACGGGTGCGGGTCATAACCACCTTCGCCCCTTCCTTTTCCAAAAGACGACGCAGTTCTTGGGAAATTTTTAGGGTCACGCTCTTTTCCGTAACTCCCGCAGAGCCTATCGCGCCCACATCAGGGCCGCCATGCCCGGGGTCGATGGCGACAATTTTGCCCTTTAAGCCCGTAATTGCCGCAAGTTCGTCATCTTCGGCGGCAGGTTCGCCGTCTTTCTTTTTCTTGTCGGCAACTTCCTGCTTGTCCGTTTGCTTTTTGTCCTCTTTTTCCTTTTTATCCTCAGTCGGCGGCTTTTTGTCCGTCTTGTCGGCGGTTTCCGCTTTTTTCGTTTTGTCCGTTTTGTCGCTCGTATTTACGGTCTTTTCCCCCGTATGTTTGGGCGGCGTTTTTATTCTTGCCTCCCCCGGTTGCGTTTTCTTGGGGGCGGGCTTTTGCTCCGCCGGTTTTTTAATGGGCGGCGGCGTTTCGTCGGCAGGGGGCAAAGACACGCCCCTAAAGTCTATTACGAGCCGTTCGGGGTTTGCCAAGGTAAAGGCGTGAACATGGTCTTTGTCCGCGTCGGTTTCTATCACCATTCGCACGGTGGATGGGTCAAACTGCGCCACGCGGATTTTTTTCACCGCGCCGCCCACGATTATTTCTCTTTTAACCTGCTCCCCAAGCCACGCATCTACGATGTCTATTACCACGCGCTTTGGTTCGGTCAGGGCAGATTGCAGGAATTTTAATTCCTTGGTGCCGTCGGCCACAACACGCACTTTTTCGTCGTCGCTTGACACGCGGACATTGGTTATCTGCGCCATGCCGTCGGCGCGGTCGTTGAAAGCGGCGGCCGCGTTGTTTTGCGGCAAAAACACGACGAGCAAAAACAACAGCAAATATAAACGGGGGCGCAAAAGCCTCATTGCAAATTCACAACCTTTTGAAACATAGTCAGTGCCCGACTATGGAATATTTAGCCTCAAGTTTCTTAAATATCCATGTCAAAACGAAAGTCATTGCCAAGTAGAACACGGCGGCGACAACAAAGGGAGTCATGTCAAATTCCCGCTGGACAATGGTGCGGGCAACCCTCAAGAGGTCGTTCATGGCCAAAATGTAAATAAGGGAGGTGTCCTTGACAAGATTTATGGTTTCGTTGCTTATGGGGGGCAAAACGATACGAACCATCTGCGGCACAACGATATGGCGCATGGTGGTTGGATAGTTCATGCCAAGAGCGGTGGCGGCCTCGTATTGCCCTTTGGGAATTGCGCTTATCCCGGCGCGGAAAATTTCGGCAAAATAGGCCGCATAATTAAGGCCAAAGGCCAAAAGAGCCGCCGCCATGTCAGGGAGCATAACCCCCACCATGGGGAGGGCGAAATACACAAACAAAAGCTGGAGCATGAGCGGAGTGCCGCGCATAATCCATATATAAAATTCCATTAAGTAGGAAAGGGGTTTTATTTTTGAAATACGCATAAGCGCGGCCGCAAGCCCCAAGGGAAGGGAAATAACAAGGGTCGCAAAAAAAAGCGCAAGGGTGACCTTTGTGCCGTCAAGCATAAGCGCCACCGTGTGCATAAGGTTTTCCATGCCAGTTCTCCTTTGTAAAACACAATGGGTATTTTACAACACAACGGAGAAAAAGGCAAAGAGAAAATCAAGGAGCAATGCATAAATGAGTTCATGCCAAAAGCCAAGGGATTTTTTCGGCAGACAAGGAAAGTGCCGCGAGACGCAAGCACTGCTACGTCGAGCGGCATTTGACGCAGTATGCCGGAAAAAGACCCGGCAATGGTACGGAGGAATTAGCGGTGCTTCCTCAATGTTTGCTTTTGCAATACGCCAAAACATCGTCGATAAACTTTTGGGCGCAATCTTCCGACACCGAAGCGGTTTTGTTTTCGTCGGCTATTATTGCCCGCCGGGCTTTTAATTCCTTCGTCAGTTTTGCCGCGTCGGCGGCGTTATTTTCGGCGCGGGCTTTTAGAAGGTCAAGGGCAACTTTGTCGGCGCGGAGTATCCGTTCAAATTGCAGTAATTGGGGGCGACACTCCGCAAGATATTTTTCGGGGAGTTTATTAAGAAGTTTTTCTGTTGCCCGTTGCGCCTTTTCCGTTTCGTCGAAAAGTTTTTGCCAAGTTTCGGCGGTGTCTTCCTCACCTTTTGTCTTTTGCCAAAACTCGTCGGCAAGGAGGCGGAAATCACCGCCGTCGGGGCGGCCGATATAGCACCAACTGCTTCTTAAATACTGCGCATGGGCGGCAAAAATTCTCATATCCTCCGCCAAATCGCCGTATTCGTCCGCTATGGCCGCATTTAACGCCGCGTTCTCGTCGTAGGCGGCGGGGTTTTGGGCGTACTTTGCCCCGGAGATGAGGGCTATTTTGGACATTTGGGCGTATTTCATGGGGTTAAAGAATATGGCGGGGACTTCCTTTTTCGGCAGGTCGTATATCGCGCCCAAGGCCAATTTGTTCTCCGCATAATCGTTGACGGGGTAGTTCCACCATATACCAAGGTTGCGGCCGTAAATTTCCTCCGCCTTTTTTAAGTCCTCGTCCGTCAATCCGTCGCTTACCACCTTTTCCCCCGTGTATAAAACCAAGACGCTTTTGTCAAGGGTGGCGGCAAATTTTTCCGTATAATCCAAGGCTTTGCCTTTTTCGTCAACCATATTTAACCTATGATACTGGGTAGGCACGGTGATTAGGGGAGATACGCCCTCATGGGTATCGACAAAATGTTTTTGCAGATAGTTTATAAACTCTGCTTGCTTTTGCCCGTTCAAGTCCTTGATGTCGTCGAAAAACACGGCAAAATCCCGAACCCCAAGGTCATACATGGCCGCGAATTTTTTAAGCATAAACTGTTTGTCCGCCGCGCCCTTTGCGCCGTCATAGTGCAAATCAAGCCCCGGCGACACGGCAAAAACAAATCTTACCTTGTTCTTCCGGGCGCTTTTTATCAGGTCGGCAAGTTCGGTTTTTTTGTCCTCGGGGTACGGCTCGCGCCATTTTGCCCTGTGCCATGGGTCGTCCTTGGGGGCGTAGATGTAGGCGTTAAGGTCATAACGGCGGCAAAAATCCATCATCATAATCCGTTTTTCGTTCGTCCATGGCGTGCCGTAAAAACCTTCCACAATGCCGCGCATGGGTATCGCCGCCGACGCGGGGAAATTGGCCGCCGACAAGGAAAAAGCAGCCAACACTCCCGCTAAAATTACTTTTTTTAGTTTCATAATAAAGCTCCTTTCGTCAAAATAAAATTTCCGCACGGGGCATGGCTTTTGCGCCGCCAAGTTTCAAGCCTCTTACGCAGCAGTGGCAGTAAGCAAGGATTTTGTCGGTGGTGATTTGCCCGCAATACTCCCGCATCAATATTTCTTTTTCTTCTTGAGTGTGTTCCTTAAAAAGACCTTCTGCGCCCTCGATTGCAGCTTGCCACATAAAAACAATCCTCCATTTTACACTCCCTTTTCAATAAACCATTGACAAATTTTGCCCTTGAGTTGTACCATAAAACAAACGAAAGTATTTTATAACAAAACATGAACAAAGAACAGGAGAATTTTTATGCCCCAGGACAAAAAAGAACGGGCGTTTTTTTCCTTTGAGGTGTTCCCGCCGAAAAAGGATATGCCCGTTGACACCATATACAAAACATTGGATGAGCTAACGGACTTAAAGCCCGATTTTATCAGCGTGACTTGCGGCGCGGGGGGCGCGGGGGGCGCGGGCGACCGCACCGTGGAAATTGCCGACGCCATTAAAAACAAATATCATCGCGAAGGCGTGGCGCATTTGCCCTGCATAAATTTGGAACGCGCCCAAGTCGTCGATATGCTTGGTAAACTTCGCGCCAAAAACGTCAATAAAATTTTGGCTCTAAGGGGGGACAAAACGCCGAACGTGGAGCCAAAGCATGACTTTCGCTACGCCGCCGAGCTTATTTCCTTCATTCGCAAGGAAACAGGCGACGAATTTGAAATTTTCGCCGCTTGCTACCCCGAGGGCCACATCGAGGCCAAAGACCTTGACACGGACATAGAATACCTGCGGCAAAAAGTCGCCGCCGGAGCAAACCGGCTCATTTCCCAACTTTTCTTTGACAACAAATATTTTTACGATTTCAAGGAAAAAGCGCGCAAAGCGGGCATCAACGCCCCCATTGAGGCGGGAATAATGCCCGTGACCAACAAAAAACAAATCGAACGCATGGTCATGCTCTGCGGCGCGACACTGCCCCGCAAATTTCAAAGAATGTTGGCAAAGTACGAAAACCGCCCCGAAGCCCTGCGAGATGCGGGCATCGCTTTCGCCGTTGACCAAATAACCGACCTTTTAAGCAACGGCGCGGAGGGCATCCACCTTTACACCATGAATAACCCCTACATCGCCCGCAAAATAAGCGAAGCTATCGGCGAATTGCTGTAAGCCTGCAGCCCGGCTCAATCTTTAGCCGCGCCGCTTCGCCTGCGGCGAACTCCAGCACCGCCGTTGCGCCGAAACAGAAGGCAAAGCCAAACCATGGCTTTACGCCGGGGACGACTTTTTTTACGCAAAAGTTTTCGTCGATAAACACGGCATCAATGGCAAAACGCATAAAAAACATATGAATACTGTTGCAGGGGCGAATTAGCAGGGCTGTTTGGGGCGAAATTTCCCTTCGCCCCATAAGCCCCAAGAACCGCCGCCAAAAAGTGTCGGCAATTTCTGCCGTAAAACATTGACCGGCGGTTTTCCCCTTCATTACCTTGTATTGTTGCGTGCTTTTCAAAAAAATCACTTCTTTTTTAGAAACTGTTTTATTTTGTGATTATAACGCTGCCCTTAAAATTTTGCCACTATAGCAGGAGGTGTTCGGTTGTGCCGAAGAAAATTTTCCCCGTTGTTTT
>CAJOQC010000202.1 GCA_905236785.1 uncultured Selenomonadaceae bacterium | reverse complement strand
CATTAAAGTTTTTTCTTTTTCTCTTTCTTTGGTTCTTTCTTTCTCTTTTTCTTTTTTTCAAAAAAGAAAAAGAGAAAGAAAGAACATTCTTACAAAAAGGAGAAAAATTATGAAAGAAGAGACATTGGTGTTGATAAAGCCGGATGCGGTGGGGAAGAGTGTTATTGGCAAGATAATAGCCATTTATGAGGAGAATGGGCTAAGTGTTCGGGCGGCGAAGATGATGCGGATGACGCGGGAGCTTGCGGCCAAGCATTATGAGGAGCATATCGGGCGGCCATATTATGAGGAGCTTGTGGAGTTTATGACCGGCGGCCCCATCATTGCCATGATAATATCCGGGGAGGACGCCATAAAAAGGGTGCGGGAGATAAACGGCAAGACCAACCCCAAGGAGGCGGCGGAAGGGACAATTCGCAAACTTTTTGCCCAAGACGGCAGCAAGAACGCCGTCCATGCCTCCGACAGCCCCGAGAGCGCGAAAAGAGAGCGCAACATTTTCTTTGCCGAGGCGGAGATATTTTGACATGAGCGTATACACGAAAACCGGCGACAACGGCCAAACGGGGCTTTATACCGGCGAGAGGATAGACAAAAGCTCGGCGCGGGTGGAGGCCTACGGCACGATTGACGAATTGGGGAGCGCCTTGGGGGCGGCGCGAGCCTTTGCCGAAAACGAAGGGGTGAAGGAAAAAATTTTCGCCCTGCAAAAATTGTTGCCGCTGTTGATGGCGGATTTGGCCAGCCTAAACAAGCCGCCCCTCATAAAGGACGAACACATTGCCCGGCTTGAAGAGGAAATGGACGAGGCCGAGAGCAAACTGCCGCCCTTAAGAGAATTTCTTATTGCGGGGGAAACGAAAGCCGGCGCGTTTTTGGACATGGCGCGGACGGTGGCGCGACGGGCGGAACGACGCTTTTTGGCTCTCACCGCCGAAGAACTCACCCACGAAAGCGACAAAATCTTCTTAAACCGCCTGTCGGATTATTGTTTCATACTGATGCGCCTTGAGGAAGGGCGATAAATAACCCGCTCCATCGCCAAAGCCATAAGAGCAGTAAAAAAACTTTAGGGCATCTCTAAAAACTCTTTTTCAAATAGCACCCCTCCGGCGCTTCGCGCTGCCTCCCCTGAAAGGGGAGGTGCCCGCAGGGCGGAGGGGTTCAGACGAAAAATGGAGTTTTTAGAGGTTCCTTTTTATTGTTCGGAACAAATTGCCTACTTGGCCGGTTTCAAACATTTAACAAAGATTTTTTTGTTTTTTATTATATTTTCGTTGGTGGTGTTTATTTCGCCGGCTTCGTAGAGGGTGCGCCATGCGTCTTTGTATTTTTTGCGTTTTAGGTAAACCATGGCGATGTTGTTTTTGGCGTTGGCAAAACGCGGGTCAAGCTCCAAGGCTTTTTCAAAGTCCTTTTTGGCCTCGTTGTACTTTTTTTCCTCAAAATAGAGAATACCTCGGTTATAGTAGGCTTCGGTGAAGCCGGGGTTCAGCTTTATGGCTTCGTTGTAGTCTTGTATGGCCTTTTGGCGTTTTTTGGCGGTGTCGGTGATTAGGGCGCGGTCGTAGTAAAGTTCCGCGTTGGGGGCAAGGTTAATGGCGGCGTCAAGGTCGGCGCGGGCGGAGAATTTTTGGTTGCGGTTAATGTAGACCATGGCGCGGTAGGTAAGGGCGTCGGCGTCGTCGGGGGCGTTCTCCACGGCCTTTCGGGCGGCGGCCAAGGATGCGTCAGAGCCGGTGGGAGCTTTGGCCTGCCGCCAGAGTTTTAATATGTCCTGCCCGTAGGTCGTCCCCGGCACAGCCCACACGCCGTTTAGCCCCGTCCATTTCGTGATGTTGCCGTAAATTTCCGGGTGTTTTTGCTTCACCAGCTCATAGCGGGGGTCAATCACCTCAAGGGAGGGGCGGCGTTTGGTGGTGTACACCATAAGATGCTGAATATGCGCCCTTACGCCCAGTTGCGGCGTGGCAAAGGACGCCCCCGGCTCTTTGTTCCCCGTGGCGCCAAGGCCGCAAAAATTGTTCTGCTTTGGCGATACGTCGCCGCCGTAGCCGAAAACCCCGGTTTCCTTCAAGGCTTGGCAAAGGGCTATGTCCGGGCGAATACCCTCGCGCCCCGCTTCGATATAATAATAACGAACGATGTCTTTTACGGTGCAATTAAGTTTGGGGTTTTTGTTGCGTTTTTTGATATATTCCGCCATTTGTTCTTCCGTGGCCTCGCCAGCGCCCATTATCTCAATGTCCGTCGGCTCTTCCTTGTCGGGCAGTATCGGCGTGTCAAAGGCTGCGGCCAAAACAAAATCGGCGTTTTTCACCGCCTTGACGTTTATCTTGGTCGGCGGCTCGGAGGGGAAATCCGCCTCCCGAGCAAACGCCGTGCCTGCGGCAAACGCCGCCAAAATCGCCGAAACTATGGTGGTTTTTATTATCTTGTTCATAAATTACTCCTGTTTTTTATTATCGGCAACTAATCGCTAAAGCGATAAGAGCAACTAAAAATATTTTAACACAGGAAAAACTTTATTGTAACCCTTGAAGGATTTTTTTTTGCCGT
>CAJOQC010000201.1 GCA_905236785.1 uncultured Selenomonadaceae bacterium | reverse complement strand
GCTGCCACCTCCCTCCAAGAGGGAGGCTTAAATCAGCCCTCCTCTTGGAGGAGGGTGTCGGCGTAGCCGACGGGAGGAGGTATAAAAATTTTTTAGAGATGCCCAAAGATTCGTATAACATTGTGAATATAAAATTTCGCGGCAAAAAAAAAGGAATTTTCGCTTTTTTAGTGAATATATAGATTTGCAAGTAAGGAACAGCCAAAAAACGGCGTAATGCGAGGTGTCTTGATGAACAATCCCGCCATTGGCGAATTTATCGACAAAGTAAAACGCGGCGCGGACATCACACAGGTTATCGGCAATTATGTGCAACTTCGCAAGAAAGGCAATCGCTATTGGGGTTGTTGCCCCTTTCACAGCGAAAAAACGCCCTCTTTTTCCGTAGTGCCGGAGGACGGCGGGTTCTTTTACTGTTTCGGCTGTCATGTGGGCGGCGACGTATTTAAGTTTATTTCCCTCATTGAAAACGTTTCCTACTTTGAGGCCGTAAAAATCGAGGCGGAAAAACTTGACATACCGCTACCGAAACGCAATCGCACTCCCGCCGAAATTGCCCGGGACGAACAAAGGGAAAGACTTTACCGCGTAAACGAATTGGCCAAAACTTTTTTTCACAACTGTTTGACCGTTACCAAAATGGGGCAGGCAGGAATAAAATACCTTAAGGGACGCGGCTTGGCGGCAAACGCTGTCGAAGAATTTTCCCTGGGCTTTTCGCCTGCGGCTTGGGACAAACTGGCAAAGGCTTTCATAAAACGGGGCATTGACGAAGAAGCCCTCATAACGGCGGGGCTTTGCGTGCGGCGCGAAAAGGGCGGCGTTTACGATCGCTTTCGCGGGCGCGTCATGATACCCATCGATGACGAACGGGGGCGCACGGTCGGTTTTGGCGGCAGAATTTTGGATAACGGCGAACCTAAATACCTAAACACTGCCGAGACGCCGATTTTTAACAAGCGACGGTTGCTTTTCGGGCTGTACAACGCCAAAAGCCACATTCGCCGCGAAGGGTATGTCATAGTTGTGGAAGGCTATATGGATGCCGTGTCCCTGTTTGAGGCCGGAGTGAAAAACGTGGTCGCTACATTGGGGACGGCTTTCACGGCGGAGCACATAAAACTCATAACCCGTTACACAAGCAAGGTATACTTTTGCTTCGACAGCGACGAGGCAGGGCAACGCGCCACCATGCGCACAATGTCCGTCATAAGAAATTCCCCGATAAGGGCAAAGGTTATCACAGTTACGGATGGCAAAGACCCGGACGAATTTATCCGTAAAAATGGCCGCGACGGCTTCTTTAAGCTGATTGAAAACGCGACAGGAATTTTTGAACACGCCCTTCGTTATATCCTAAATCATGCCGTGTATAACACTCTTGAGGGGAAATTGACCGTACTAAAAGAGGCCGCGCCCATACTGGCAGCGATGGCGGATTCAACGGAACGGCGCGAACAAATTCGTTTGCTGGGCGGACGGCTGATGATTGACGAAGATAGCATAACGGCGGAAGTAAGGCGGCATCTTGGCGGTGCTTGGCGGCGATACCCCGAAGAAGAGCAACGAACTAAACCGCAGCAACAAGACAGCGTTTCATTGCGCGCCGAGCGAATAATCCTGCAATCATTGATGCGGGATAAGACCCTTGCCGACCATGTTAATGCCATGTTGCCCGAAGGGTTGCCCGGCGCAGCGGGCAGAGAACTTTTTGCCAACCTTTGCGCCGACGGCGAAGAAGGACAGGAACTCTCCGAAGAAGCAAAAATACTTTATTCCCGAATAATGAACGAACCCGTCCCCGAAGATGCGGCGCAGGCTTATACCGACGCTGTTAATCTGCTTAGGAAAAATTATCTTGAGGGGCTTTGCAACGAGCATATAAAAAAAGCGGGGGAGTATTATGAGGCGAAAGATATGGCAAAATACCGCGAAGAACTTGCCCAAGTAAAGAAAATAAATGCCGAAATAAAAGAATTGGCATAACATATATCATGGATGATAAAAATTTCCCAAGGGGGGTGAACGGATTGGACAAAGAAACGGTCACGCAAAAGACCGACAATCAAGAAACCGAAAAGCCCAAAAAACGGGCGAAAAAAACCGATAAATCAAGCGGCACAAGCAAAATAAAGAAAATGAACAAAATTCTTTCCTCCGGCAGCAATCACGCAAAAATAATCGAGGAACTTCGCAAAAAAGCATTGGACAACGGCGGAGTGTTAAACGTCGGCGAGGTCATAGAAGAACTTCACGATAAAGATATGTCCGCCGATGCCATAGACGATATGTATACCATGTTCAGCGAAAGCGGCATTATCCTCAGCAAAGGCGGTCCTGCCGTCGATATGTTGGCCGCCGACGACGACTTAGACGACATTGAACCCGACGGCACGGAGGACGTGGAGGAAGTCGAAATCGATTTGAGCGTGCCGGAAGGCGTGAGCATCGACGACCCTGTGCGAATGTACCTAAAGGAAATAGGGCGAGTGCCTCTGTTGACCGCCGAAGAAGAAGTGAATCTTGCCAAACGCATGGAAAAAGGCGACACCGAAGCCGAACGGCGGTTGGCGGAAGCAAATCTTCGCTTGGTGGTAAGCATCGCCAAACGTTATGTGGGGCGCGGAATGTTGTTCTTGGATTTAATCCAAGAGGGCAATTTGGGGCTTATAAAGGCTGTGGAAAAATTTGACTACAGCAAAGGCTATAAATTCAGCACCTACGCGACATGGTGGATTCGCCAAGCCATAACCCGCGCCATAGCCGACCAAGCGCGAACGATCCGCATCCCCGTACACATGGTGGAAACGATAAACAAACTCATTCGCGTGTCCCGTCAGCTTTTGCAACAGTTCGGGCGAGACCCAACGCCCGACGAAATTGCCGCTGAAATGGGCATATCCGTGGAACGGGTGCGGGAGATTATGAAAATTGCTCAAGAGCCTGTGTCCCTTGAAACGCCCATAGGCGAAGAAGAAGATTCACATCTTGGGGATTTCATTGAGGATCATGATGCGCCGGCGCCCGCCGATGCCGCAAGTTTCATGCTCTTAAAGGAACAGCTTGAGGAAGTTTTGGACACCTTAACGCCGCGAGAAGAACGGGTATTGCGTTTGCGTTTCGGCCTTGACGACGGCCGCGCCCGTACGCTTGAGGAAGTGGGGCAAAGTTTCGGCGTTACCCGCGAACGTATTCGCCAGATTGAAGCCAAAGCCCTAAGAAAACTTCGTCACCCCAGCCGTAGCCGTAAGCTAAAGGATTTTTTGGAGTAGTATAAAGCTCCCGCCGCAAAAGGCGGGGGCTTTTTTCACAAAAAGCCTTCTCCTTGACAAAAACCGTCAGCTACGGTATATTATGCAAATATCATGGTATTGCAAAACGGAGGGTTATATATGGCTATTACCAAAGACATGGGCATAATGGAAGTTATCCAACAACATCCCGAAACCATAGAGGTTTTTATGGGTGCCGGTATGGGGTGCATAGGTTGCGCCGCCGCCCATTTTGAAAATATCGAACAGGCCGCCATGGTGCATGGTCTTGACCTTGACGCACTTATGGAAGACTTAAACGGCGCAGTGGCGGCAGAATAAATTTCGGCTCTCACGAAATAAAACCGTACCCGTCAAAACGGCGGGTACGGTTTTATTAAACAGCCCCTATTATCACAATATTCGGCGAATATTTATTTATGCTGCTCTCAGCTATAAATTTTACTCAACTTTCCCAGCATAAATTCTGGAACAATCCCTTGATATACCTGCTCTGGCTGGCAATCCAATTGGTCACTTTACTTTTTATG
>CAJOQC010000200.1 GCA_905236785.1 uncultured Selenomonadaceae bacterium | reverse complement strand
CTCTTAAAGCCGGAGGAAAAAAGCTACGAACTGGCGGATATTTTGCCCGCCGTGTTTAACGCCCAATACCCCGAAAAATTTCCCGACGAGGCAACGGAACTTGTATTTTGCGCCAAAACGATTTATAAACTGCGGGATTTTTTCCGCAAGGAGCTTAAAGAAAACAATCTTTCGGAGCTTTACGAAAACATTGAAAAACCTCTGACGACAATTTTGGCCGAACTTGAGGAAACGGGGATTTACGCCGACAGGAAACATTTGGCGCAGAAATCCCAAGAAGTCGGCGGGATAATTAAAGAGCTTGAGGAAAAAATCTACGGATTTGCCGGCGGCGAGTTTAAGATAAACTCCACCAAACAGCTTGCGGAAGTTTTGTTTGAAACATTGAAACTGAAGCCAAAGAAGAAAACCAAAACCGGCTACTCCACCGACGCGGAGGTGCTGACGGCGTTAAAGGACGAACACCCCATCGCCGACGCCCTTCTTAACTATCGAATGTGGACGAAGTTAAAATCGACTTACCTTGACGGCATCGAAAGTCTTATCGACGAGCGCACCGGGCGAATACACACCACCTTTCACCAAACGGTGACGGCTACGGGGCGGCTATCCAGCTCCGAGCCAAATTTGCAAAATATCCCCATTCGCACGGAGGAAGGCCGCGCCGTTCGCGCTCTCTTTGAGCCGGGGGCAGGCTACGACGCTATATTGTCGGCGGATTATTCCCAAATAGAACTGCGGGTTTTGGCGCATATGTCCGGGGATGAGAATTTTATTCGCGCCTTCAAGACGGGGGTTGACGTACACACCGCCACCGCCGCCGAGGTTTTCGGCGTACCTGCGGAAAGCGTGACGGACACTTTGCGCCGCCGCGCCAAGGCGGTTAATTTTGGCATCGTCTACGGCATCAGCGACTTCGGCCTTGCCAAGGATTTGGGCATAAGCCGCAAAGAAGCGGCAAAGTACATCGAAACCTATTTTAACAAATACCCCGCCGTGAAAAAATTTTTGGACGACACGGTGAAAAACGCCCGACAGGATGGCTTCGTGAAAACTATCTTCGGCAGGCGGCGAGCTTTGCCCGCGCTAATGAGCCAAAACTTCAATCAACGGTCAATGGCGGAGCGCATGGCCATGAACACGCCCATACAAGGCACGGCGGCGGATATTATAAAAATCGCCATGAAACGCGCCTACGACGGGTTAAAAGCCGCCAAACTGAAAAGCCGTATGATCTTGCAGGTGCATGACGAATTGGTGCTTGAGGTAACAACGGAGGAAATACCCGCCGTTACCAAAATTTTGCAAGAGGCCATGGAAAAGGCGGTTGACTTTGCCGTCCCGTTGCTTGTCGATATAAACACGGGGAAAAACTGGGCAGAGGCAAAATAATACGAAAGGAGGAACTTGTATGCCGGAGATGCCTGAGGTTGAAATAATCCGCAGGAGTTTAGATAAATCATTGGCGGGCAGAACCGTAATGAAGGTTGATATTATCCTGCCGCGACAGATAAAGTGGCCGGACACGGAAACTTTTCGCGCCCTGTTGACGGGGCATAAGTTCAGCCGCGCCGAACGGGTGGGCAAGTTCCTCATTCTCGTTATGGACAACGGCGCGGAGCTTGTGGTGCATCTTCGCATGACGGGGCATCTTGTTTATCATGCGAGCAAGGATGACGGGGACAAGTACGCCCGTATTCGTTTTCTCCTTGACAACGGCGCGGTGCTTACTTACGGCGACGCAAGGACTTTGGGCGCGGTCTACGCCCTAAAAAAAGGCGAGCGGCAAAGGATAAAAGCCCTCGCCGAAATGGGCGCAGAACCCTTGTCGGAGGAATTTACCGCCGAATATCTGAAAAATGTTTGCGCCGGGCGCAAAATAACAATAAAACAACTTATCTTGGAACAAAAATCCGTGGGAGGCGTGGGGAACATTTACGCCGACGAAGCCTTGTTTGCGGCAAAAATATTCCCCGGCAAACAGGCGGCTGAATTAACCGATTGCGAATTGACGCGCCTGCGGGACGCCATAAACAAAGTAATAGCCGCAGGAATTGAGGACGGCGGCACAACCTTTCGGGATTATCAAAACGCCGAAGGAAAAAAAGGCAATCATCAGGAAAATTTGTTCGTATACGCCCGCAACGGGCAAAAATGCCGTCTTTGCGGCGAAACAATAAAAAAAATCACCGTGGGCGGCAGGGGAACACATTTTTGCCCACGTTGTCAAGGTGAGGCGTAATGCAAATAAAAGCCATAACCGGCGGCATAGGAAGCGGCAAAACGGCGGCGGCGCGTTACCTAAAAAAACTCGGCGCATACATAATCGACGCCGACGCTACGGCGCATGAATTGTCCGCGCCCCATGGCGCAATTTGGGAAAAATATGTCGAACATTTCGGGCAGGAAATTTTGTTGCCCGACGGAACAATGGACAGGAAAAAAATCGCCGACATAATTTATGCCGACGAAAAAGAGCGTCAATGGGTGAACAACGTCACCCATCCGCTGATAAAACAGGCCATGGAAAACGAATTGGCCAAAATTAAAGAAAACGCGACAACGGACACGCCCCAAGCGGTATTCTTTGACATACCCCTGCTTTTTGAAACGGGCTGGGACAAATACTTTTCTTCCGTGTGGGTGGTGTATGTAACCCCCGAAATACAGCTTGAACGGCTGACAACAAGGCGGGGCATGGCCAAGGAAGAGGCACAGCGCATAATAAAAACCCAAATGCCTGCAGAAGAAAAAATCGCCAAAGCCGACGTGGTGATAAACAACTGCGGCACACGCGGCCAAACCCGCCGCCAAATCCGCGAGGCTTGGGCAGCGATAACGGGAACAAAGCCATGACGCAAAAACAAGAGGCCATTCGCCAAGAAACGCGAAAACGCATAAATTATTCCCTGTTGTCGGGGCTTATAATTCTTTTCGTCTGTTTTGCCATATATTTTTTGAGCCAGGTGCAGACGGTGCAAAAAAATTATCTCTACCCCTACCCCTACCAGGAAACCGTGTGCCGCTACGCCGAAAAATATAATGTTGACAGCAGCCTTTGCGTGGCGGTGGTGAAGGTCGAGAGCAAATTTCAACATGATGCGGTGTCCCACAGGGGCGCGTTGGGGCTTATGCAAATAATGCCCGACACGGGGAGATGGATAGCCGGCCAGCTTGGTGAGGAATATTCCCCGGAAAAATTAAAAGACCCCGAAACAAACATTCGCTACGGCGTTTGGTACTTGGCGAGCCTGCGGCAGGAATTTGAGGACAACGACGTTTTGGCATTGGCGGCGTACAACGCAGGGCGCGGCTACGTCCATGAGTGGATGGTGGAAGGGCGTTGGAGCATGAAGTTTAGCCACATCGAATCAATCCCTTTCCGCGAAACCCGCGACTATGTGCGAAAAGTCTTAAAAAGCCGCGAAAAATACAAGGAACTCTACGATAATAATGACAATGACAATGACGACAAAACCAAAAAGCCCCCAAAAAAAGGTTAAGTTTTTGACCTACGGCTGTCAAATGAACGTGGCCGACAGCGAACGCATGGCGGCGCAATTAAAGAAAATCGGCTACGAAAACGAAGAGGACGCGGGAAAAGCCGACCTTGTCATAATAAACACCTGTTGCGTCCGCGAGACCGCCGAAGAAAAAATCTACGGAAAAATCGGCGAACTTTTGCACCTCAAGCGGGAAAACCCCGCCCTTATTTTGGGCGTTGTGGGTTGCATGGCGCAAAAGGAAGGTGAAAAGCTCATTAAACGCGCCCCTCATATAGATTTCGTGTTGGGCACGGGCAAGGCGGCCGGACTTAACGAAACGGTGACGGCGGCAGAAAACAAAAGCCGCGCCCACCAAGTCAACACGGAATTTGCCGACAGCGGCGACGAGTTTAAGAGTTTTGCCCGCTTTTACCCCACCGAGCCAAAAGTTTCGGCATGGCTTCCCATAATGCAGGGTTGCAACAATTTTTGCACTTATTGCATCGTGCCTTATGTTCGCGGCCGCGAATACAGCCGCCGCCCGGAGGAAATTGTGGCCGAAGCCGAAACGGCGGCCAAAAACGGTTGCCGCGAAATTACCCTTTTGGGGCAAAACGTAAATTCCTACGGCAAAGAGTACGCCGATACAAATTTTGCCGATTTGCTCAGGCGAATAAACGCGGTGGAAAATTTGCGACGGGTGCGGTTTATGACATCCCACCCCAAAGATTTAAGCGACGACGTAATCCGCGCCATGCAGGAAGGGGAAAAAATCTGCGAACATATCCACCTGCCTCTTCAACATGGCAGCGACAGAATATTAAAAGCCATGAACCGCCGCTATGACACGGCGCGTTATCGAGAGCTTATGCAAAAAATCCGCGACAATATAAAGGGTGCGGCGGTGACTACGGATATTATCGTGGGGTTTCCCGGAGAAACCGACGAAGATTTTGACAAACTTTTGGACTTTATAAGGGAAATGCGTTTTGACGCGGCCTTTACCTTTCTTTATTCGCCCCGTTCCGGCACGCCTGCCGCCACAATGGAAAACCAAGTGCCGGAAAAGGAGAAAAAAGCCCGCCTTACGGAACTTATGAATTTACAAAACGAGATAAGCCTTGAGATTAACGAAAAACTGCGGGGCGAAGTCCTTGAAATCATGACGGAAGGCGAAAGCAAAAACGACCCCGCCGTGTGGACGGGGCGCACACGAACAAACAAGCAGGTTTTGTTCCCCCATGGCGCAGAAAAAGCCGGGGATTTTATAAAAGTAAAGATAACCGCCCCCCAAACATGGATATTAAAGGGCGAGCGGCTTGCTGAACAGAACGGGTAAGAAATGACAAACAAATCGACGCCCATGATGGAACAGTATTTGGCTCTGAAAAAAGAACAGGCCAACGCCATACTTTTTTTTCGCATGGGCGATTTCTATGAGATGTTCTTGGATGACGCAATATTGGCCTCAAGGGAATTGGGGCTTACGCTGACCAAAAGGAGCAGCAAGGATGAAGATTCCCCCCCCCTTTGCGGCGTACCCTATCATGCGGCGGAAACCTACATAAACAAACTTATCGCCAAAGGCTATCGCGTGGCCATAGCCGAGCAAATAGGCGACCCCAAAGCAAAAGGGCTGACCAAACGGGAAATAATAAAGGTAGTGACCCCCGGCACGGTGCTGACGGACAGCGCCCTTACCGATGCGGACAACAACTACATCGTAATTGTGACCGAATGTGGGGAAAAGATAATCTTTGCCGGGGCGGATATATCAACGGGCGAATGTTTCTATTCGCTCTACGAAGGCGACGACAGAGCGGAACTTTTGTTTGACGAAATTTACCGTTTGCGTCCGTCGGAGATATTGTTGCCGAAGGAATTTGCCCTGCGGGGCAAGCTGACGGAATTTGTTGGGCAACGGCTAAAAAAAACGATTTTCACCCAAGCGGGCGAACCCTCCAACGAGTATATGGGCAGACTGCCCAAGCATTTTAATGCCGATGACATACCAAAAGACACGGACACGGCGCAGGTTGTGGCCTTGCTTTTAAGTTATTTGCATGACACGGTGCGGACGGATTTATCTCATCTGTCAAAACTTGTTCGCTTGGACACGTCAAAAAATTTGGTGATTGACGCTTATACCCTGCGGAATTTGGAGATAATTCGCAATTTGCGGGACGGCGGCAAGAAAGACACTCTTTTTGAGGTTCTTGATTTCACCGTCACGGCCATGGGCAGTCGTCTGTTGCAAAAACGTTTGGCGCATCCCTTGATAAACGCGGTGAAGATTGAAGAACGCCTTGACGCCGTGGAGGAATTTTTCAAGAATTTTTCCCTCAGAACCGACGTTATTGCGGTATTAAAGGAAATATACGATTTTGAGCGAATATTGACCCGCGTGGAAATCGGCTCGGCCTCCCCCCGTGATTTGGTCGCTCTTAAAGTTTCCCTGCAAAGTTTGCCGACATTAAAAATGCTTCTTAACGACACAAAATCGCAAATTCTATCATCGGCAGGGCAGAACATCAAAACCTTCGAGAGCCTTGCCGCACTTTTGGAGCGGGCAATAGCCCCTGAGCCGCCCGCCCTCTTAAAGGACGGCGGCGTAATTAAAAACGGCTACGACAAGGAGCTTGACGAATATCGCCGCTTGGCAACGGACAGCAAAATGCTGTTGCAGGGCATGGAGGAGCAGGAACGGGCAAAAACGGGGATAAAAAGCCTTAAAATAGGTTTTAACCGCGTGTTCGGCTATTACATCGAAGTACGAAACAGCGCGAAGGGGCTTGTGCCGAAAGAATACGCCCGCAAGCAGACCTTGGTGGATGCGGAGCGGTACATCACCGAAGAACTTAAAGAATTTGAAACAAAAATCCTTGGCGCGCAGGAAAAAATTGCCGTTATCGAAAACAATCTTTTTAACGACCTGCGGGAGAAAATAAAAGAACAACTGCGACAAATTCAGCAAACGGCGCACATAATAGCCGTTGTGGATGTTTTGGCATCAATGGCGGAGGCGGCGGAAAACAACAATTACATTCGCCCCTCCATAACCGCCGACGGGTGCATAACCATAAAGGACGGACGGCATCCATTGGTGGAGCGGATATTGACCAACGATATTTTTGTCCCGAACGACACGAGCCTAAACCACCGGGATGCGGAAATCGCCCTCATCACCGGCCCAAACATGGCGGGCAAATCCACCTATATGCGGCAAGTGGCCTTGATAACTCTTATGGCGCAGGCAGGGAGTTTCGTACCCGCCAAAGAGGCGGCAATTTCCCCCGTGGACAGGATTTTTACCCGTATCGGCGCAAGCGACGACCTATCAAGCGGGCAAAGCACCTTTATGGTGGAAATGAACGAAGTGGCGCAGATATTAAAATACGCCACAAAAAACAGTTTGGTGATTTTGGACGAAGTGGGGCGCGGCACAAGCACCTTTGACGGAATGAGCATCGCCCGCGCCGTCATAGAACATATCGAAAAGAAAATTCACGCCAAAACATTGTTCGCCACCCATTACCATGAACTTACCGACCTTCAAGATGAACACATCCGCAATTTTTGCATAGCGGTGAAGGAACGGGGCAAAGAAGTCGTGTTTTTGCGGCGAATAATAAAGGGCGCGGCGGATAAGTCCTACGGCATCCATGTGGCAAAATTGGCGGGACTTCCCCAAAGCGTCATTAAACGCGCCGAAGATATATTGGCAAAACTTGAAAATGATGAAAAAAACGCCCCTGCACCCGCCCCAACCCCGGCCGACACGCCTGCCGAAGAAAATGTTTCCCTTTTTGCCTCGCCCATTAACGAACGGATTTTGTCCCTTGACGTAATGAGCATGACCCCCCTTGAAGCGCTAAATACTCTTTATAAATTGCAAGAAGAAGTAAAACAGGCGAGCGGATATTAAAAGAGCACTGCATAAATAGGTGACAAAAATGACCATCGAAGTCCTTGACGAAAAAACCATAAACAAAATCGCCGCCGGAGAAGTGGTGGAACGCCCTGCGTCGGTGATTAAAGAATTAGTGGAAAACTCCATGGACGCAGGGGCAACACGTATTGAAGTTGAAATCATGGCCGGCGGCACAAGTTTTATGCGGGTCACCGACAACGGCTGCGGCATGAGCCAAAAGGATGCCAAAGCCGCCCTTATGCGCCATGCCACCAGCAAATTAAGAACCGTCGAGGACTTGGCGGAAATTTCCACCTTGGGTTTTCGCGGCGAGGCTTTGCCCACCATAGCGTCGGTGACCCGCTTTTCCATGCTCACCCGCAAGGCGGAGGAGGAAATCGGCACGAAAGTCACCGTGGTGGGGAACGACGAAAAATTTTCCGCCGTGGGTTGCGCCGTGGGTACCACCATAAAAGCGGAAGATTTATTCTTTAACACCCCGGCGCGGAAAAAATTTTTGAAAACCACCCACACCGAAGGCGGCAAAATCGGCGATTTTCTCATGAAACTTGCCCTGTCGCGGCCGGATATTGCCTTTCGATTTATCGGCAACAACAAACTTATTATGACCACCCCCGGCACGGGCAAACTGTTTGACGCAATAAAAAGCATCTACGGCAGCGAAACGGCGGATGCACTTCTTAAAATCGAATTTGCCGACGAGGACATTAAAATCGGCGGTTATATATCGAAGCCTTCAACGATAAAAAGCAACCGCAGTTGGCAAAGCATAATAGTAAACGGGCGAATAATAAAAAGCTACGCCCTAACCAAGGCAATCGACAACGCCTACCGGGCAAAAGTGCCGAAGGTGGGCTACCCCTTCGCCGCCGTAATAATAACCGTGCCGCAAAGCACCATCGACATAAACGTACACCCCCAAAAAACGGAAATTAAATTTGATGACGAAAACCGAATTTTTAAGGCGGTGTATAAAGCCGTAACCGATGCCATCACCATGACGGAAAAAACAATAGGCGCGGTGTCGGCGTATTCCGAAAACAGCGAGCGGCACTTAGACACCCGCCCCCAAAATTTTGCCCGCAACAATGACTACAAGGAAAACGCCACGGGTTTTATTTATACCGACGAACTTATAAAAGAAAAACCCCTTGCCGACTTTGCCGCCACGCGGGAGGAACTAAGAAACACCGACCCGCCGCCCATGAAAATGAGCATGGGGGATACTGTGTCGGACTTAGCCGATAAATTCGCCGCCCAACCTGCGCCCCAAGAGGCGGACTTTAGCGACGCACCCAAAGAAAACCAACGGGAGGAACACTTAAAATTTACCGGCGGCGTGTTCCCCATAGGTCAGGTGGATAAATGTTACATTATCGCCCAAGACCTAACGGGGCTTTACATCATCGACCAACACGCAGCCCATGAGCGGATACTTTTCGATAAATTTTCCGCTTGGGCAGAGCGAATACCCGCCCAACAGCTTTTGGTGCATCAACTTTTGACCTTTGACGAACGGGAGTCCCGCTTGGTGGAGGACAATTTGCCCTTGTTTCACAAATTGGGCTTTTCTCTGTTGGCCGGCGGCAGGCATGAATTTCGTCTGACGGAAATTCCCGCCGATATGCTGGTGGGCGATGCCCGGGACGTGATAACGGAGATATTGACCAAACTTCGCGCCGTAAAGGACGTACAAGCCGACGATATACGTTTTGCCGCCCTTGCCTCCATGGCTTGCCGACGGGCGATAAAATCCGGCGAAGAATTAAATTTGCGGCAGATGCAAATTATTCTTGAAGAATTGGCAAGAACGAAGTATCCTTTTACTTGCCCCCATGGCCGCCCCACGGTGTTAAAATTTTCCCGGGACGAATTGGCAAAAATGTTCAAACGGACGGGGTTTTAGTATGCGGGCGATAGTCACGACTTCAAGAAAATACGGCAGGCGCAACGGAGAAATTGCCGAAGAAACGGCCAAACGGCTAAACCTCCCCCAAGTTGAACGGGGGCGCGAATCCGTAACGGAGTTAAAGGAAAAATATGATGCCGACTTTGTGTTGGTGGCGCGAAAAAACACCCTTTATCTTTGCGGCGGCGAGCAGGGGGACATATTCTTTCACCCCGGCATGGCG
>CAJOQC010000199.1 GCA_905236785.1 uncultured Selenomonadaceae bacterium | reverse complement strand
GTGGTGCTACGCTGAGGAGGAATGACGCAGTATGCCGGAAAAAGACCCGGCAAGGGTGCGGACGAATTATGCAGTGTTTCCATAACATGGCAACACAAAATCACACTATTATGCCGCCGCCCAAAACGCGACTGTTTTCGTCGTAGAACACTGCCGACTGCCCCGGTGCGGGGGCGCGAACGGGGCTGTCGAAAACAATCTGCGCCAAATCCTTTTCCTTTTGTTTAACAAGGGCGTATTCCCCTTTATGGTGATAACGTATCCTCACCAACGCCCGAAATTCTCCGTTTTCCTTCGGCGTGTCAACAGACGCAAAAGAAAGCCGCCGACAAAAAATTTCCGAAGCGTAAAGATCGGCATCGTCGGCTATAACCACTTCGTTTGTCGCGGCGCAAATTTTTTTTACATATACGGGGCGACCGAGGGCAAGATTTAGCCCTTTGCGTTGCCCCACGGTGTAGCGGGCAATGCCGCAATGTCGGCCGACAATGTTGCCCCCTTCGTCAACAAAATTTCCCGCCGTGAAAGCGTCGGTGTTTTTGGTCATGTTTTGCACAAAAGATGCATAATCGCCTTCGCCGACGAAACATATCTCCTGGGAATCCGCCGCATCCCTTACGGCAAGGTTTGCTTTGCGGGCAATTTCCCGCACTTGCTCTTTGGTTAATTCCCCCAAGGGCAAAATTGTTCGGGCAAGCTGGTCTTTAGTCAGCCTATATAGCATATAGGATTGATCTTTCCTTTCGTCGGCGGCCGCCCCCACGCAAAGGCGACCGTCCGCAAGGGCAACTATTCTTGCATAATGCCCCGTTGCCACATAATCGGCCGACAATGTGTCCGCCAAATTTATAAGCCCCGTCCATTTTACATAACGGTTACATTCTACGCATGGATTTGGCGTATGCCCGCGAAGGTATTCGGCGCAAAAAGGCATAACCACCCGTTCGCGAAAAGCGGGCAACATATTATGCGGATAATAACGAATCCCAAGTTGCCGCGCAGTTTCCTGCGCTCTGCCGATTTCGCAACAGCGATTGTCCGTCTCCGTCCATGTTCTCAGCGTAACGCCCACGACTTCAAGCCCAGCTTCGCGCAAAAGATAAGCGGCCACTGCGCTGTCCACGCCGCCGGACATACCGACAATCACTTTGCCCCGTTGCGGAATATGTGTATGTGGCATAAAAAACCTTTCTTATACGAAACAATGCTCCCGATATTGTACGGGAGCATTTTGAATTTTGATAATGCTCTTCTGTTTTAATTGAAGAACCGCAAGCTGATGCCGGCTTTTTCTATTGAGGTTTAGCGAAAATCATTCTGCCGGCGGAAGTTTGAAGCGCCGACGTAACCTCAACGCGAACTTTTTCGTTCATGTGGCGGCGGCCGTTCTCCACAACAATCATGGTGCCGTCGTCCAAATACGCGACACCCTGCCCCGGTTCCTTGCCGTCTTTTACAACCTTTACTTCCATGCTTTCCCCGGGAATAACAACCGGCTTTACCGCATTAGACAATTCGTTGATATTTAAGACTTGAACGCCGCGCAACTGCGCCACCTTGTTAAGATTAAAATCGTTCGTTATTATTTTTCCTTTAACATCCTGGGCAAGTCGAACCAATTTTGAATCCACTTCCGGCGTGTCATCATAGTCTGCGTTGGTAATTTCAACGTCAAGATTAAGCTCGGTGCGAATCTTTTGCAAAATATCCAAGCCGCGCCGCCCGCGAACCCGTTTTAGCGTGTCCGCCGAATCGGCTATATGCTGAAGCTCCTCAAGAACAAACACGGGAATAAGAAGCGTGCCTTCGATAAAACCCGTGGTACATATATCGGCAATACGGCCGTCTATGATAACGCTTGTGTCCAACAGTTTGTATACTTTTTGACTGCCCTCTTGTTTTGGCGACGAATTTTTTTCCTTGTTTCGCTCTTTTATAATCCGCGGAATATAATCGACAATCCCCGTTAAGTCCTTGCGTCGCTTGGTGGTTATATGAAGCCCCAAATAGCCCAAAACAATGCTAAAAACCACCGGGATATAATCGCCGACCACGGGAATTTTGGCAAAGGAATAGCTTACCAAGTTGGCAATGGCAAGACCCGCCGCCAAGCCCAACGCGCCCAAAGCAACATCGGCAATAGGCATCTTGGCAAGCTGCGTTTCCACCCACACGGAAAATTTTTTCAGTTGACGAATGAGGTATGAAGAAGAAAAATAACCGATAAGTCCTCCGATAAGCGCACCCACGAGTATAGCAAGCAAACTGGCAAAAGTAAGCTGCACTATGCCAAAGTCAATATTAAGTATCTCTGCGCTGATATAATCGGTAACAACCGTGCGAACAGGATAAAAAGCCGCTCCGCCCAACAGAGCCAAGAATAAAGTTATTATCACGCGAAGCACTCTGTCAAGCATAAATCCACCTCCCTAACACTACTCTTTTTAGTTAAAATTGAAAAATTTTAACTAAAAGAGCCGCAAGCTGACGCTTGCTTTACTTTCGATTCTACGAAGAAAAGCCGTTTCATAACTCACCGTAAAAAACTACACTTTTAGCGGCGAGCAGTATAATCTCCTGCACAAAACAGGAAACCA
Source organism: uncultured Selenomonadaceae bacterium (assembly GCA_905236785.1). GTDB lineage: Bacteria > Bacillota > Negativicutes > Selenomonadales > Selenomonadaceae > CAJORE01. The sequence goes on along the minus strand of CAJOQC010000199.1, from coordinate 272 downwards.
ACCTTTGCAAACAAGCCTTGCTGTTTTCGACAAGACCGACGCTAATCATAGCAAATAGACAGATTTTTGTCAAAATGTTATTTGCTGCCGCGTATACGAAGTATAAAAGCGAGTTTTTTGGGTTTTTAGAGATGATATTTTTTCCAAAGTGTTTGACAAGCAAAATTTTATGTGGTATATTATGCCTGTTGTCAGTCGGGACGTAGCGCAGTTTGGTAGCGCGCTTCCTTGGGGTGGAAGAGGCCGTGGGTTCAAATCCCGCCGTTCCGACC
>CAJOQC010000198.1 GCA_905236785.1 uncultured Selenomonadaceae bacterium | reverse complement strand
GTGGTGCTACGCTGAGGAGGAATGACGCAGTATGCCGGAAAAAGACCCGGCAAGGGTGCGGACGAATTATGCAGTGTTTCCTTTATACCTCTTCTCCGAGAGGAGGGCTGATTTTAAGCCTGCCTTTTGGAGGGAGATTGCCTATAATCCGTTGCGAATGTTCATTCGCCGCGATGTTTTCTTCGGTATTCGTCGCTTATTTTGCCTATGTTCACCAATATCGCCATGGCCGTCAGGCTCACCAGCAAACTTGTGCCGCCGTAGCTGATAAAGGGGAGCGGCACGCCCACCACGGGGAATGTTCCGCTGACCATCAGCAGGTTTGCGATGGCTTGGCCGGTTATAAGGAGCAGGATGCCCATGGCAAGAACCTGCCCGTAAGCGTCCACCGCCTTGTTGGCAATTCTTGCGCCGTAGACGATTAACGCGGCGTAGAGCAAAAACACAAAGAGCGCGCCCACAAAGCCGTTTTCTTGGCAAAAAATTGCAAAGGCAAAGTCCGTGTGAGCCTCCGGGAGATAATCATACTTGCTGACCCCGACGCCCAAGCCCATGCCCCATAACTCCCCCGAACCTATGGCCGACAAGGATTGCACCGTTTGATAGCCTATGTTTTGCGCATCCGACCATGGATCCCATGTCACCATTACCCGCTGCAGGCGGTATGGCTGCAGGATTACCATTAGCGGCACGCCCACAAGAATAAGCCCCGCCAACATTTGAATGTGTTCTTTCTTTAGCCCCACCACCAACATCATAAAAAGCGGCACGCCCAAAATGATGCAGGCCGTCCCCATGTCAGGCTCAAGCTCCGTAAGCACGAACAGCGGCACGATTAAGGCCATTTGCGGGTTAAAGAGGGTCGCGTTTTCGTTTCTGTTTACGCATTGGGCAAGGTAGGCCGAAGTTATCATTATGGACACCAACTTGGCAATTTCCGCCGGCTGCATTTGAATAGGTCCTAAGGGCAACCAGCGTTTTGCTCCGTTCACCGCAGGGCCTATGACCAGCACCGCCAACAGCGCCAGAATGGTAAAGCCCAAGATGAAGGGCATCCATGAGCGGATTTTGTGGTAATCCATGAAAAAGGCGATGCCGCAGAAAATGATTAACCCCACCACGGCAAATATGGCGTGTTTTTTTAGGAAAAAATAGGGCGTTCCGTAGTCGGCCTCCGCCAAGATAAAACTTGAGCTAAAGACGTTTATCGAGCCTAAGACCAACAGCACCAACACGATGCCGATAACCGCTTCGGTGTCGTTGTTCCAAAACTTTTTGTGCAAAGTTTCACCGCTTTTTATGGGAATGTCACTTCGGCGCGGCATATTTTTTGCCCCTTTTCGCTAAATTTTTTTTCATATTCGGTCATTATGTTGTCGGTATCGTTATCGGCGTGGAGGTCGAAGGTTATTTTTTCCGCAGACAAATTCTGCGCGGCAAATTCCGCAAGGGAAAAGCGGAACAAGCCTTCGTTGTCGGTCTTAAACAACAACTTTCCATGGGGAGCTAAGATTTTTTGATATATGGTCAAAAAATTTCGATGGGTGAGCCGCCTTTTGGCATGGCGAAGTTTTGGCCATGGGTCGCAGAAATTTATGTAAAGGCGGTCTATTTCCTTTTCGGCGAAGAGTTCTTCCGCCTTGTTGATGTCAAACACCGCCAGACGCAGGTTTTTAAGCTCGCGGGCGGCGGCCTTTTTGGCGGCGGAGTACAAAACGTCCTGTTGAAGCTCTACGCCGACGAAATTAACGGCCGGGTTTTTTTCGGCCATGGCGCAGATAAAATCCCCCTTGCCCGTGCCGAACTCGGCGTAAAGGGGCGCGTCGGCGGGAAATTCCCTTCGCCAGTTGCCCTTTAAGTCAAGAAGTCTTTCGTCGCCGCGAGAAAAAACAAAATCGTCAAACTCGTGTATTGCCGCATCAACCCAAGGTTTTCTTCTAAGTCGCAAGTTATTTTCTCCTTATGCTTTTGGGGAAAAGTTCCGTATAACACAAAAGCAGGAGCTACCGAACGCCCCTGCTTTTGTCGCCTCTATCCTGCCATATTGTGCGCCCACACAATATGTTTCCCCGCGAGTATGATACAACAATTACTTTGTTTTTGCAAGTTTTTTCGCGAATATTTTTTGAAAAAATATTACTTGT
>CAJOQC010000197.1 GCA_905236785.1 uncultured Selenomonadaceae bacterium | reverse complement strand
TTTAGAGATACCCAAAAAGGACTGCCGCAAGGACAGTCCTTTTCATGGTAACCAACGGGTGCAAATTATTTCGTCTGCGCCGCGATTAAATCTTCAAGTTCTTCCTTTTGCCGTTGAAGTTCCGCCAAGGGGAGTTCGGCGGCGGGGGCTGCGCCCTGCATAAGAGCCATCTGCTGCTCGCGCTCCTGCATAAAGCGATAGCCGAAAATGCCCGCTACCGCGCCCACGGCCAAGCCAATCCAAAAATCTGTTTTCTGAAACATGGTGTTTACCTCCAATTTGTCAAACAAGTACATTTACCTTGTACCGATATTTTACAAGCACGTCAAAATCTTGTCAATACTTTTGCACAAAATAGGAATAATTATTACTGTTTGCAGGTTTTAATTCTCAATCGCGATTTGCAACGATAATCATTACATATTCTTCACCGGCACGGGACCTCTTGAGAGGGCTATTGCGCCGGTGCGGGCGATTTCGATTATCTTGTATTCGGAGAGAACCTCCACCAGCGCGTCGATTTTGTGCTGTTGCCCCGTAAGCTCTATTACCACGTTTTCCTTGGTGACGTCAACAATTTTGGCGCGGAACACGTTTACAATGTCGATGATGTCGGCGCGGTTTTCCTTCGTGGCGCGGATTTTTATCATGACAAGTTCACGGGCGATTGACTCTGCCTTGCTGAGGTTCACTATTTTTATAACGTCGATAAGTTTGCTCAGTTGGTTTATAACCTGCTCAAGCTCGTTTTCCGACTCTACGGACACCACGATGTTTATGCGGGTCACCTCCGGCTCTTCGGTGTAGCCGGCGGAAATGCTCTCGATGTTAAAGGCACGGCGGCTGATAAGCCCCGACACATGGGTCAAAACCCCCGGCTTGTTATCGACCAGCACGGCTAAAAGATATTTTTCCATTTTCAGTTTCCTCCAAGAACCATTTGGTCAAGCCGTTTCCCCCCGGGCACCATGGGCAAAACGTCCTCTTCCTCCGGCACAATAACGTCGATTAACGCCGCCCCCTCCTCGGCCAAAATGCGGGGAAGCTCCGTATTTAGCTCTTCTTTCTTCGTCAAGCGATAGCCCTTAACCCCCATTGCCTCGGCAAGTTTCACAAAATCCGTCTTGCCTTTAAGCTCCGACTGGGAATAATGGTGGCTGTAGAAAAGCCGTTGCCACTGCCCCACCATGCCCAAAATGGAATTATGCACCACCACCACTTTAACGTCCAAATCGTTGTCGGCAATGGTGGCGAACTCTTGGCAGTTCATCATGATGCTGCCGTCGCCGGTGAAGAGAACCACCCGTTTTTTGGGGCAGCCCACTTTCGCCCCCATGGCCGCAGGCAGGCCGTAGCCCATTGTGCCTTGGCCGCCGGAGGTCAAAAAGTGGCGCGGCTGTTTCACGTCGAAAAATTGCGCCGCCCACATTTGATGTTGCCCCACGTCCGTCACCGCTATGGTGTCGTCGTCGCAAAGCTCGCTCACCTTTTTGATAAGGGCGGCGGGTTTAATGACGTCGCCCTCCTCGCTGTAGCCGAAGGGGTGTTCCGCTTGCATCTTCGTCACTTCCTCAAGCCATGGGGCAAATTCGGCGGCGAAATTTTTGGCGCGGGCAAAAAGTTTTTTCCGCAAAATGGGCAACGACCACCGCAAATCACCCAACACACGCAAATCCACTTCCACGTTCTTGTTTACTTCGGCGGGGTCTATTTCAAAATGCACGATTTTCGCCTTGGGGGCAAACTCCGACACCTTCCCCGTCACCCTGTCGGAAAAGCGCATACCGATGCAAAGAAGCAAATCCGCGTTCATAATGGCCATGTTGGCGGCGTAAGAGCCGTGCATACCGGCAAAGCCCAAAAAGCCCTTTGTCCCCGCCGACACGCTCCCCAAGCCCAAAAGCGTGCAGGTGACGGGGGCGGCAAGCCGCTCGCAAATTGCGCGGATTTCGTTTGCCATGTCGCTCCCCACCACGCCGCCGCCCACGAAAACAAGGGGGCGTTTGGCCTGTTCTATGGCTTCCACCGCCGCGTCGATTTCCTTCGCGTTGCCGGTGTAGTCGCCGTTGTAGCCTTTAAGGCGAACTTTCACCGGGTATTCGTATTCGATTTTCGTATCAAAAACGTCCTTGGCAACGTCGATAACCACCGGGCCGGGGCGGCCCGTGCGGGCGATAAAAAACGCCTCCTTAATGACCCGGGGCAAAGTTTTTGCGTCCTTCACCAGATAATTATGCTTGGTGATGGGGGTTGTAATGCCGCAAACGTCCGCTTCTTGGAAAGAATCCTTCCCGATGTAGGGGTTGCCCACCTGCCCTGTTATGCACACTAAGGGCACAGAATCAATGGCGGCGGTGGCGATGCCCGTCACAAGGTTCGTCGCTCCGGGTCCTGAGGTGGCAAAGACAACGCCCACCTTCCCCGTGGCGCGGGCGTAGCCGTCGGCGGCGTGTACCGCCCCTTGTTCGTGCCGCGTAAGTATATGCCTAAAATTCATTTTGTAAAGTTCGTCGTAGAGCGTCAGCACCGCGCCTCCGGGGTAACCGAAAACAACGTCAACGCCCTCTTTTTTCAGGCTCTCCAAAACAGCCTGCGCTCCGTTTATAAGCAAAGAAAAAACCTCCCGCCGATATGTCCCGATAAACAGTTTACAAAAGCTATTTTACCATATCGGCGGGAAGTTTGACAATTTTTTTGCAAATTTCGCGTCGTCCGGCTGATTGCCTACCCAAAAATTGACTAATTATGAGGACTGAAGTATAATGAACAGGTATTTTTTTCTTTTTGGGGTGATAGCAATGATAACTTTTTTAATCGGCTTGGTCATTTTGATTGTGGGGGCGGCTCTTTACGGCGCTTTTTGCAACCATGTGATGAAACCGCAGAACGTGGCCACGCCGGCGATAAAGCGGCGGGACGGCGTTGACTATGTGCCGCTTAACAAATGGAAAAGTGCGCTCATAGAGCTTTTGAACATTGCCGGCACAGGTCCGGTTTTAGGACCTATTCAAGGCATTTTGTTTGGGCCTATTGCCTTTCTGACGATACCTTTGGGCTGTGTCTTTGGTGGCGCGTTCCATGATTACATGAGCGGCATGATTTCCCTTAGGCACGACGGCGAGCAGATGCCCGCATTGGTGCGCCGTTTTTTGGGCAACAACGTGTACTTGGTTTACAATGTTTTTGTGTGTATTCTGATGTTGTTGGTGGGGGCGGTGTTTATTTATACGCCCGGAGATTTGTTCGTGGCGCAGATATTAAAGGGCGACGTTTCCTCGCTTAGCGGAGAGGTTTTGCTGGTTTACGGAATTATTTTTGCATATTACATAATCGCCACGTTGTTGCCCATTGACAAGATTATCGGCAGGATTTATCCGATTTTCGGCGCAATATTGCTGTTGTCGGCCGTGGGAATATTCCTTGGGCTGTTCATTAACGGGTACAAGTTGAACGAAATTTGGGAAACCGGCTTTTTCGGCGTTCACCCCATGGGCGAAAACTTTATCCCCATATTCTTCGTCACTGTAGCCTGCGGAATTGTATCAGGCTTCCATTCCACACAGGCCGCGATGATTGCCCGCACAGTTAAAGACGAGCATGACGGCCGCGCAATTTTTTACAACACGATGATTGCCGAAGGTTTTATCGCCATGACTTGGGCGGCGGCCGCCATGGGAGCGTGCAATTTGGGGCTTGTGGACACAAATGCCCTTTATAAGTCCGCCGCAGTGGTGGTTGGCATTGTGGCAAACGATATGCTTGGCGGCATAGGCGGCGCAGTGGCCGTTTGCGGCGTTATCGTCCTTGCCATCACCTCCGGGGACACGGCTCTTCGTTCTCTTAGGCTTATGATGTCCGACGCTTTCGGCATTCGCAAAGCCGACAAAAAGACCGCCCTTATGGTGTCTTTGCCGATTTTCGCCGTAGTGGCGGCGGTTCTCTTTTTTGCCAAAACCAACCCCAGCGGGTTTAGCGTTTTGTGGCGATATTTTTCGTGGGCAAACGAAACCATTGCCGTTTTCGCCTTTGCCATGATTTCCGTCTACATGATTCGGCACAAGATGCCCTACCTTATGGCCTTAATTCCCGGCACGTTTTATATGTACATAGTTGGGGCGTATATTCTCCACGCGCCCATCGGGTTTAATATGCCGTGGGAAGCAAGCTATGTCGGCGCGGCGGTTTTTTCCGCGCTGTACTTTAAGGGCATCAAAAGTTTCGGCAAACGGTGACAAACAGCAAATAAAAATCGAAACGGATTATTTTAATAATGAAGAGATTTTTTGCCTTTACCTTTATAACGTCGGTTTTTACCATGTTTTTGGTTTTCATGGCCGAAACCTCGGATTTGTTCGGCATGGTTGATATGCGCCCCACAGCATCTTTCACCGAAGAAGCGGACGGTTCACTCACTTTGTCATGGACGCCCATTCCCTATCCATGCACATATCGTGTGGAAGTCTTTAACCCGACGACGGGGCTTGTAAAGGACGGGCAAAAATATCATTTTATCGCCGAAAAAACGGCGCAGGGCGTAAGTTGCGCCCTGCCCCCTGCGGCGATACCCACGGTTTACAAAATACACGCCTACGGCATCTTCGGCAGGATAGAGGCGGGCGAGGGCGAATTTATTCCCAACCCCCGTTACGCTCTTCCTTATAAACCCACGCCGATATACAAATACGACGAAAAGAACCCCGCAAGCGTCATGCCTTTTTTGGTGTGGCACACTGTGCCGGGGGCGGTATGTTATGAACTTGAGATTCTCGACGCGCCGCCCACCGTTGAAGGAGGCACTGCCCTTGCCAAAAGGGGCAGTTTGTTTTCTACCCGTCAAATTTATACTAATGGTTATCAGGCGGATTTACGATCCTTTAAGAAATATCGTCGCCTTTATTGGCGGGTTCGCGCCTTGGGGCTTCACCACGAGGCCGTGGGCGAATTTTGCGACGCTCGGCCGATTATAATTGACGTAAACGCGGCAGTCCCCGACAGACCGTTGATAAACGATTTTGATAAAGCAACAAATTTTCGTCAACCCCTTTACCCCGTTTATGATTGGATTCCCTTGCATGACTTCAAAAATTACGAAGTGGAGCTTTTCACCGAACCGCCGGAGGCGAACAACGCCAACAATGTTGTTTGGCGCAAAACAGTTAAAGATGCCTCTACCTGTTACGACGAATACGGCCGCGGTTGGGCGGGGGAATATTATTGGCGGGTTCGCGCCGTGGACGAATACGGGCGCGGCGTGTCGGCCTACGCCAAAACCCAAGAATTTACGGTGGAAGATTACGGCGAAAGGGTAACGACGGCAATTTTCGGCGACAGCATAACCCATGGCGGCGGCGCGGTGTCATATCCTCCGTCGGCTTTAGAGTATTGCTACGGCTCATATTTGGATTTTCCCGTTCTAAACCTTGGGCGAAGCGGCGACACATCCACAACGAGCCTGGCGCGGTTTGACCGGGATGTGTTGCCCTTTCGACCGAAGAATCTCATTATACTTATGGGCAGCAACAGCTTGCGCGCCGAAAACATAGATGCCGACGACATTATCGCCGACTTGGCCGCCATGAAAAAGCGTTGCGAGGAAAACGACATAAGGCCGATTTTTTTGACGCTGATGCCCATAAACCCCAAGAACATAGAGTATGCCTTCCATACGGACACCGACCCTCTGTGGCGAAAAAAAATGGTGCAGGTGAATAACTACATAAAACATCAGGATTATTTTATCGACTTGGAACCGTATTTTTACGATTTCCGGCATGAGGAGCTTGATTACAATTTTTCGATTGACGGCCTGCACCCCGACATTCGCGGCAAAATGCTGATGGGGGAAATAATCAATATGCATAAAAATTTGCTAAGATAACAAAACTTGCCTTCTATCCGTCATTACGGCGGGAGAAGGCAAGTTTTTTAGGCTATACTCAGTGATTTATAATTTATGCATTGATATTTTTCCGACGAGTTTATCCAGAATAAATTTCCCTTAAAAACTCCCTCCGTCAGCCCTGCGGGCTGCCACCTCCCTCCAAGAGGGAGGCTCAGCCCTCCTCTTGGAGGAGGGTGTCGGCGTA
>CAJOQC010000196.1 GCA_905236785.1 uncultured Selenomonadaceae bacterium | reverse complement strand
TGGCATCGTGGCGGTCATATACGCCGTGTTCGCCGCCAAAGGGGGAATTGCCGCCGCTTTGGACGGCTTGGCGCGGGCGCAAGACCCCGCCGTTTCCGCTACGCCCGGAATTTTTGCCTCCTTCTTCGGCCCAGATCCAATCAACCTGTTGTTCGTTGTGGTGCTTACCTCCCTCGGCACATGGGGGCTGCCGCAGATGGTGCAAAAGTTTTACGCCATAAAAAACGAACAGGCCATCCAAAAAGGTACCATAATATCCACACTCTTTGCCTTCGTGGTTGCGGGCGGCTGCTACTTCTTGGGGGGCTTTGGGCGGCTCTTTGCCGACCAAATCGACATTAAAGCCAACGGTTACGATTCTGTTATCCCCACCATGTTAAGCGGCCTGTCGGAGGAAATGATTGCCTTGGTGGTTATCTTGGTGCTGTCGGCCTCCATGTCAACTTTGTCCTCTCTTGTCATCGTGTCAAGTTCCACCTTGACCCTCGACCTTATACGGGACAATTTCGCCAAAGGCATGACAGAGGGGCGTCAAGTCTTTGTCATTCGCGCCTTCATCGTGGTGTTCATCGCAATATCGGCGGCTCTTGCCCTCTTGCAATACAAAAGTTCCGTCAATTTCATCGCTCAACTTATGGGCATATCTTGGGGGGCAATGGCGGGGGCGTTCCTTGCGCCCTTTATGTATTCCCTTTACCATAGGAACATAACCGTCGCTTCCTGTTGGGCGTGTTTTGTTTTCGGCGTCGCCCTTATGACGGCGAATATTTTCTTTCGCGCCGATTTCCCGACCATGTTGCAATCGCCGGTAAACTGCGGCGCGGCGGCCATGCTCATAGGGCTTCTCATTGTCCCCGTTGTCAGTTTGTTCACGAAAAAGCCGGACAAAAAACTTGTTGACGACGCCTTTTCCTGCTACGACGAAAAAACCGTCGTGCCTTTAAGCACTGCCTTGGGGAACAAAGAATAATAACATGGGGGGCAGGATTTGGCGCGACTTCGGGCGAATATGTACCTATAAGTTTTGTTTTGCGAGGTCAAATATGAAGAATCATTACGACGCAATAATTGTGGGCGCAGGGCCGGCGGGTATCTTTGCCGCCCATGAGTTGTCCCTTAAAGCCCCCCGCATGAAAATCGCCGTTTTTGAAAGCGGCAATGCTCTTGGCAAACGGCATTGCCCCATTGCCGAGGGCAAAACGAAAAGTTGCATCCGCTGCAGCCCCTGCTCGGTTATGCGCGGGTTTGGCGGCGCGGGGGCTTTTTCCGACGGCAAGTATAATTTTACGACCCGCTTCGGCGGCTGGCTCAACGAGTACATTGACGACAAACTCATTTTGGAGCTTATCGACTATGTCGATAAAATAAACCTTAACCACGGCGCACCCCAAAAAGTTTTTTCCACGGAAAACTCAAAAATAGAAAAAGCCGCCATAAAGCATGACCTCCACCTTCTTCACGCCCGCGTCCGGCACTTGGGCACGGAAAACAACCTGCGGATGCTACAAAAAACCTACGAATACCTAAAGGACAAAGCGGAATTTCATTTCCTGACGCCCGTAAAACATATCCTAAGCGACGGCAACGGCAACAACGGCGTGGAAACCGAGGACGGCCAAAGGATAGCCGCCGATTTCATAGTGGCCGCGCCGGGGCGGGCGGGGGCGGCATGGTTTAGCGGCGAATGCGCCCGTTTGGGCATAGGGCAGGAAAATAACCGCGTGGATATAGGCGTACGGGTGGAAGTGCCGGACGAGATTTTTAACCACATCACCGACGAGGTTTACGAGGCAAAATTGGTCTATCGCACCAAACGCTACGGGGATTTTGTCCGTACATTTTGCATGAACCCCCACGGTCATGTGGTCATGGAAAACACCGACGGCATTGTGACGGTGAACGGCCACTCATACAGCGACCCGAATTTGCAAAGCCGCAACACGAATTTTGCCCTTTTGGTCAGCAACCGCTTCACCGAACCTTTCCGCGAACCCCACAAATACGGAAAATCCATAGCCTCCCTTTCAAATATGTTGGGGGGCGGCATCATAATGCAACGGTGGGGGGATTTAATAAAGGGGCATCGCACCAACGCCGACCGCATGAAAAAATCCTTCATGCGCCCCACTCTTTCCGCCACACCCGGCGACCTCAGCCTTGTTCTCCCAAAGCGTCACCTTGACAACATAACGGAGATGATCGAGACGTTAAACAACATTGCGCCGGGGCTTACCAACGACGACACCTTGCTTTACGGCGTGGAGGTAAAATTCTACAGCGCAAGAACTGCTTTGACAAAGGAACTTGAAACAAGTTGCAAAAACATTTTCGCCGCAGGAGACGGCGCAGGGGTAACCCGGGGGTTGTCCCAAGCGTCGGCGGCGGGGGTTTACGCGGCGCGAAATATCTTAAAAAGATTATAGGAAGGGATAACATGGTATATTTGGTGGGCGCAGGCCCGGGGGACATGGGGCTTTTGACCCTCAAGGCCGTCGAATGTATTAAACGGGCGGACGCTGTTGTATACGACCATTTGGCCGAAAGCGGCATTTTGCATCTTGCCGACGAAAAAGCGGAATTGTTTTATGTTGGCAAAGAAGCGGGTTGCCATGCCCTTACTCAAGAAGAAATCAACAAACTTTTGGTGAAACTTGCCAAAGAGGGCAAAACCGTGGTCAGGCTAAAGGGGGGCGACCCCTTTGTCTTTGGGCGCGGCGGCGAAGAAGCTCTTTTCCTAAAGGAAAACGACTGCGACTATTGCCTTGTGCCGGGGGTGACGAGCGCAATCGCCGCCCCGGCTTACGCCGGGATACCCGTGACCCACAGGGGAAAAGCCGCCTCCTTTGCCGTGGTAACGGGGCATGAAGACCCAACAAAAGCCGAATCCTCAATTAACTGGGCAAAACTCTCAACTGCGGTTGACACCCTCGTCTTTTTAATGGGCGTTAAAAATCTGCCGCAGATAACCCAAAAACTCACAGAAAACGGCAAAGACCCCAACACCCCCGCCGCCCTCATTCGCTGGGGTACGCGGAACAACCAAGAAACAATCGTGACCACGCTAAAAGATGCGCCCACGGTGAAAATCGCGCCTCCCGCCGTTTTTATCGTGGGAAAAACGGTAAATTTGCGCGAAGATTTACAATGGTTCGACGACGCGGCAACCCGCCCCCTGTTGGGCAAAAAAATTCTCGTCACAAGAGCGCGGGCGCAAGCGTCGAAACTTACGGAGAAACTTGCGGCCTTGGGGGCGGTCTGCACGGAATGTCCCGCGATAAAAATTGCCGACCCCACGGACAATTACAAATTTATCGACGAGTGCATCGGCAAAATATCCGAGTATCGGCGGATAATCTTCACCAGCGTCAACGGAGCGGAACGTTTCTTCAATCGACTTTTTGCGGCCAAGAAGGACGCTCGCGCCTTGGGAAAGGCGCAAATTGCGGCCATAGGCGCGGCCACGGCGGATAAACTGAAAACTTTCGGGATAATAGCCGATTTCGTCCCCCGTGAATTTCGCGCCGAGGGCATAATCGAGGGATTAAAAGACAATGTGCAGCCGGGGGAAAAAATTCTTATTGCCCGCGCCGAAAAAGCCCGGGACATTTTGCCGGAGGAACTGCGAAAAGCCGGCGCAACCGTGGACGTTGCCCCGGTGTATAAAACCGTCGCCGCCGACATTGACGACGAAACGGCTGCAAAACTAAAGGCGGGCGAATTTGATTTTGTCACCTTCACCAGCTCCTCCACCGTTCAAAACCTCTTCCGCTCCCTTGGTGAAAACGCCGTACCCCCATCCGTAAAAACCGCCTGCATAGGTCCTGTGACCGCCGAAACATTGAAAAGCTGCGGCATAAAAGCGGATATTGTGGCGGAAGAATACACCATCGACGGATTGACAGAGGCTATTGTGAAAAATATTTAGGGCATCTCTAAAAACTCTTTTTCAAATAGCACCCCTCCGGCGCTTCGCGCCACCTCCCCTTTCAGGGGAGGCTTGGGATTCC
>CAJOQC010000195.1 GCA_905236785.1 uncultured Selenomonadaceae bacterium | reverse complement strand
TTCGGAATACAAGGAATGACGCAGTACGCGTGCCCTTCAGGGTATGCCGGAAAAAGACCCGGCAAGGGTGCGGACGAATTATGCAGTGTTTCCTTAACTCAACAATTTTTGGGCGTTGCCGCCGAGTATTTTTTCCTTGTCGGCATCGGCAAGCGGTGAATTTTTTATGAAATTTACCGCTTCCTTTTGTTCTGCCCATGGGCTGTCCGTGCCGAAAAGTATTCGCTCTGCGCCGAAAATTTTTACAAATTTCATAAGCGCGTCCTCGTTTAACATTTTAATTTTGTCGTTCTTGTCTTTCCCGGCGGGAGTGGAATTAAATTTGCCAAAGGAAAAAGCTGTATCAATGTACACCTTGGTGTCGGCAAAAATTTCCTGCGCCTCTTCCCAATTTTGCCAGCCGCCCATGTGCGCCAAAACAAACTTGAAATCGCCTATTTGCCTCATCGCCCGCAAAATTTGCGTCGGAGAACAATGAACCGCATCGGGAAAGCCAATGTCAAGCCCCGCATGGGTTACGACCGTCATATTAAGTTCGGCGGCGCAATCGAAAATTCGCAGGTACTTTATATCGTCAATATCGGTTGATTGGTATACGGGGTGAATTTTTATTCCCTTTATGCCGTTTTCCCGCAGGCGATTTAATTCGCGTCGTATTCCGCCGCCATAATCAGGGTGCATAGCACCGAAGGAAAAAAGCCCCTTTTCGGCGTATGCTTCGTTTAACCTCATGGCCGACGAATTTATTTTATCCACCTGCTCTTTGGCCGTCGCCACGGGCAAAATCACCGACAAATCAACGCCCGCCCTGTCCATTGAGTCCAACAGCCCGCGTGTCGTGCCGTCGGTGTTCGGCAAGATGCCCGACGCTGCGCTTAATTTGCTTATGGCTGCGGCAGCAATTTTATCCGGAAAAATGTGTGTGTGTATGTCAACTATCATTATCGTTGATGCTCCCCATTGTAATTTTCAAAATTTAGCGTATTTTATCATTGCCGAGATAAAATTACAACTGCTTGTTGTTGGGCAGGAAAAAACAGGGTAAACGGCGAAATGTATTTTGATTATATTTTGATTTGAAGAAGAAACATAATCTTTAACGGAGAAACAAAATGGACAGCGAAGAATTATTTTTGCAGATGTTAAAAAGCCAAAAAGTTCGCAATGAAATTTTGGGCATTGTGGAAGGCACAAAAGCCTCTGCTGCAAGTAAAGATGCAACGGAGAAGTACTCCGCCTTGCAAAAGGAAAATATCGCCCTCAAACAGCAAATCGGCGAATATGTGGAAAATCTGCGCCAAGCCGAAGAAGAACGAGCAGGCCATGCGGAAAAAGAGGCCGCTTATCGCCAAATGTTCAACGACAAGGAAACGGAAGTGACGCGGCTTTCCGACGAATGTCAGCGTATGCGCGACAAACTTGGGGAATTGCAGGAACAATACCGCGCCTCCGCCTTGGACGTAAAAAATCTGCGGGCGCAGGTGCATGATTATTATCTAAAAAACGACGAACTGATGAAAAATCTGCAACAGCGTTTTTCCGACGGGTGGGAGCTTTTTGAGCTGTATCAAAAATTAACACCGACCGTAAGACAGATATTAAAGAGCGGCGTATTTGTAAACGACAAAGATTTCACTTCGTTTATATGTTGCGCGGCGCAAACGGATTCTTTGACGAAAGTTTGGGATGTCGCCAAGGATTCGCTGTTAAACGGGCAAAAAGACGATGCCGAAATTATTCGCAAAATTTTTGAATACTGCTTGACCCTTGTGAACGCCTCCAAGGTTCGCCTTAAATACGAATATGTCGCCGTGAAAGAAGGCGACAGGTTCGATGCGAATACTCACGAAAAAACCGAGGACAGCAAAGAGCAGGGCAAAGTGAGCCATGTGTACCTAAAAGGATTTTGCAACACTTACAGCGGAGATATTTTGCGTAAAAGCCTTGTTTCGGTTCGGTGATAAATATGAACACAGGCAAAAACACAACGAGGTATCATAATGAGTTTTGACGGTTTTTCCATGCGCGTTTTGACGAATGAATTAAAAGAAAAGCTCTGCGGCGGGCGCATCGGGCGCATCACTTGCCCCGACAAAAATTCGGCGGTGATTGCGGTAAGGAACGCAACCGAAAATTTCCTCCTGCATATTTGCGTCAATTCCGCCAACCCGTCAGCGCACATTATAGAAAAAAATTTTGAAAATCCCCCCGAACCGCCCTTGTTTTGCATGGTTCTTCGCAAACAACTTGAAGGCGGGCGAATTGCCGACATTCGCCAACAGGGCGTTGACAGGCTCATAATCTTTGATGTTGACACGCTGGCGGGGGGCGGGCAAATCGTCACAAAAACCTTAATCGCCGAACTTATGGGCAAATACAGCAACATCATCTTGACCAAAGACGGAATTATTATCGATGCGCTGAAAAAAATCGGCAATTCGGCAAGCCGCGTAAGAACCGTTCTGCCAAACGACGAATATGTTTTTCCGCCTGCCCAGGACAAAATAGATCTCTTCGCCGAAGACATAACCGACGCATTGGAAAAACTAAAAACCCTGCCAAGCGAAAAACTTTTTAGGGCACTTATTGCGGTTTGCGGCGGCTTTGGCCCAGTCACTGCCAAGGAAACCGCTTTTATTGCCCATATTCCCGCCGATGTGACGGTGGGGGAGTTGGGGGAAAAAGATTTTCTTGCCCTAAAAAACGCACTGAAAAAAATTCTGCAAACCCCGGACGAGAAAAAACCAACGATTGTTGCCGACGAAAACGGCAAAATTTTGGGTCTATCAGCCTTTACTCCCGCCCACCTTCTTGCAGGCGGGGCAAAAGCGAGTTATTTTGCCGATTGCAGCAGTCTTATGGCAACGGCGGACATTATGCTTAAAAGTTACGCGCCGCCCGATAAAGACAGATTTTTGAAATTGGTCAAAAACGAAATACACCGCGCCGAGAAAAAAATTCTTGTTTTGCAAAAAGAACTTGCCGACGCGGAAAACGCCGATTATTACAAAATCGTCGCCGACAATTTGCAAACTTATCGCCGGGAGATAAACGACCATGTTAAGGAGGCGACTTTTGCGGATATTTACGGCAGCGGGCAAATAAGGGCGAAATTGGACGAGCGATTGACCGTCGCCGCCAACATACAGGCTTACTACAACAAGTACAACAAGTTAAAACGCGCACGGAATTTTTTGGAAGAACAAATAAAAAAATGTGCCGACGAAACGGTGTATTTGCGTTCCGTTGACACTTCGCTGTCCCTGTCCGCGACTTTGGCGGATATTGCCGAAATACATGACGAATTGGCGGTGGGCGGATACCTAAAGGAAAAACTCCGACGAAAAGGCGGCGAGAAAAACGCGCCGTTAAAATTTACCGCCCCCAACGGGATGACTGTATTTGCCGGCAAGAACAACACGCAAAACGACAAATTGACTTTCAAAATTGCCGACAGGCTCGATATTTGGTTTCATGCCAAGGATATGCCGGGCTCGCACGTCATTTTGCGAACCGACAGACAAAAGCCCGCCGAAGATATTCTCGTTTTTGCCGCCAAAATCGCGGCGTATTACAGCGACGGGAAAAATTCATCCAATGTCCCCGTGGACTACACCGAATGTCGCTATGTAAAAAAACCGTCGGGGGCAAAGCCCGGGTTTGTCGTTTTTGTCAATCAGAAGACCATGTATGTTGCGCCCGAAGCACCCAAATAATTTTTAACGATAAAGGAATATCAAGATTTTTGACGAATTACCGAAGAAGAAAACAACGATTATTGTATTGATTACGATTGCATGATGTTGCAAAAGACGGGAGGATTAAATATGTCGGTTTCCTTGTTAGAGGCGTTTACCAAGATTGCGCCGATTATGCCGCGCTTAATGACAAGCAAAGTCGGTATTGTCGTATCCGACAGAGAAAAATGGATTGCGGCAAATTCCATAAACGAACTGAAAAAATCCGTGGTGGTTGGCGAAAAAATTCATCCCGGCAGCGCAGTTGACGTTGCCATGCGCGAAAAACGTCGTGTGGTGGTGGAAGTCGGCAAAGAAGTCTACGGCGTGCCTTATGTGGCTGTCAGCGTCCCCATCGAGGAGGACGGCGCAATAGTCGGCGCGGTTGCCGTGCATGAGTCCTTAGAGCATCATGAGATAATGCATGATACGGCGCAACGACTGAAAAATCTTACCAACGCCTTAGTGGATTCGCTAAATCAAATCGCCGGCAAGGCATCGATTTTGGCCGAGAGCGCGGGCGGCTTAAAAAATTTGGCCGACCAAGCCGAAACGGAAGTTGCTGAAACCGACGAAGTTATTTCCTTTATAAAATCCGTCGCCATGCAGACGAATATGTTGGGGCTTAACGCCGCCATTGAGGCTGCCCGCGCCGGCGAACAGGGGCGCGGTTTCGCCGTCGTTG
Organism: uncultured Selenomonadaceae bacterium; assembly: GCA_905236785.1. Lineage (GTDB taxonomy): Bacteria > Bacillota > Negativicutes > Selenomonadales > Selenomonadaceae > CAJORE01. The sequence continues at coordinate 1,030 of CAJOQC010000195.1, read as the reverse complement.
CCGAGGAAGTGCGCAAACTTGCCGAATCAAGTGCGGACTCGGCGGAACGCATCACGGCCACGCTCACGAAAATTCGCGACTCAATACGGAGCATTAACCAAGAAATCAGCCAGCTTTCGACGGTAAATATCGAACAGGCCAACCTCATCGAAGAAATATCCAACCAAAGCGGCTCGCTGAAAGAAGCATCGAGCCTTATGGAAAAAATGGCCTCCGACAACAACGCCTAATTTATGAAAAGGACGAAGTTTTTCTTCGGCGCGGCAATGTGTCTCCTTTTGGCGGTGTCGGCTGTTTTTGCCGAAGCGGAAAAAGATTCGCCCGAGTACGCCCTAAAACAGGCGGCCATGGCCGTCCGTCAAAAGGACGAAATATTGTTGACAAAATTTGTGAACGAGAACGCTTTTTTTGCCGTAGCCTACGACGACGGCGCAACAGCGTTGGCCGAAAACATTGCCGACCTAAAAAGACGTTACCCCGATGATCCCTTCTTTTGGCATGATACAGACTTTATGAAGGATTATGCCGCGCAACACAAAACCTACGCCATGTTCCTTATAAAAGGTATTCGACACGCGTATTTTAACGATATGCCCCCCGCATCTTTGGAGGAAAACCCCGCCTTGTTTTTGGCGGAAGAACTACGAACCTTCATTAGCGAGAGCGACGGCGAAATAATTGATTTGAAAAGGCAAGGCGACGCCGCAAGAGCAAGGGTGAAAATAACGGGAAGCCAAAGCGACTACGGTCGCTTGACTGACGGGCTTGTTTTTGAATTTTCCCTGCGACGGGAAAAAACCGGCTGGCAAATTGAAAAAATCGAAAACGCCGACGAGTTATTGTTGCCCGTAACCGACAGCGCGGAAAAGTTTTGGACGCTAAAGGGCTGGCAGTAAAGAAATATTGCTTTTTCTCTTTCTCAGAGAAAGAACATAAAAGACAGTTTTTAGGCAACCTCTAAAAACTCCCTCCGTCAGCCCTGCGGGCTGCCACCTCCCTCCAAGAGGGAGGCTTAAATCAGCCCTCCTCT
>CAJOQC010000194.1 GCA_905236785.1 uncultured Selenomonadaceae bacterium | reverse complement strand
TTATTCATTTGAACTCGACGAACTCATCTATCCTTGCGCCGCCTTTTATCATCGGCTCAACAAAACTGCGTTGAACGTTCATTACAATAACTCGCGGTTCGTCGGCGGCCACTGCCTTGTTAAAGGCGGCAGCAAATTCCTCTTGAGTAGACACAGCCTCGGCGTAAATGCCGAAAGACTTGGCGTAGGTCACATAATCGGGCTGAACGTCAAACTCGCAAGCGATATATCGCTCGTTATACATTACCTTTTGCAGTTGCCGTATCATTCCGAGGCCGGCATTGTTGACGATTATGGAGATTATGGGCAATTTAAGCCGCGAAATGGTGTAATATTCGTTGCCCGTCATCTTTATTCCGCCGTCGCCTGCGATATGCACCACGCGCCTGCTGTCGCCGTAATACATTTGCGCCCCCATGGCCGCCGGCAAACCGAAGCCCATTGTACCCAAGCCGCCAGACGTTAGCCATGTGCGCGGTTCTTCAATTCGCAAATGGAGTGCCGCCCACATTTGATGTTGCCCAACGTCGGTGGCGAAGGCAAATTTTTTCCCGCCGGTGACGGCAGCTATATGATGCATTGCCCATGGCACGGTCAAACGATTGACATGATAATCGTAATCATATTCTTCTTCCCACGAATTTATTTGTTGCCACCATTCGGCATGAGTGGCGGCAGCGGGGCGGGAACTCAAAATTTTTATTATGGTTTGCATATTCCCCGCCAAACCCAAACTGCCCGCCACGTTTTTGTCAATTTCCGCCGGGTCGATGTCGATATGAATAAATTTCGTACCCTTGGTATATTTTGAAAGCGAGCCTGTTTGTCTGTCACCGAACCTGCTGCCCACGGCGATTACCAAGTCAGCGGCGGCTACGGCATGATTTGCTGCTTTTTTCCCGTGCATACCCGCAAAGCCCAAGGATTGCGGATGAGATCGTGGTATCGCTCCCAAGCCCATAAGAGTATGCACCACAGGCAAATTGTATTTTTCCACAAACGCCGTGACTTCTTTGGTCGCCCCCGCCGAAATGACGCCGCCGCCCACAATTACAACCGGGCGTTTGGCCGCCGAAATTTCCTCCGCAGCTTCGGCGGCGATAATAAGAAAATCCGCGTCGGGCTTGCCGGGGGGCTTTTCTTCTTCCGTCGCGGGAGAGTAATCCACCTCGGCGAAGAATAAATCTCGCGGAATATCCACAAGCACCGGCCCGGGGCGGCCGCTTTTGGCTATCTTAAAAGCATCTCTTATGGTAGGGACAAGTTTTTTTGCGTCCTTAACCTTAAAATTATGCTTTGTTATGGGCATGGTCACGTCCAAAATATCCGTTTCTTGGAAGGCATCACGCCCCAAAAGCGCGGTATCAACCTGCCCCGTCAGTGCCACTATGGGTATTGAATCCATAAACGCCGTGGCAATTCCCGTAACCAAATTCGTCGCGCCCGGTCCTGATGTTGCCATGCAAACGCCCACTTTACCGGAAGCGCGGGCATAGCCGTCGGCGGCATGGGCGGCGTTTTGTTCGTGTGTCACCAAAATCTGCCGTATATTTTTTTCGTCGTAAAGCGCGTCGTAAAGAGGCAAAATCATGCCTCCGGGGTAGCCGAAAATCTTATCAACTCCGTTTTCCGCCAAAACTTCGACGATAGCTTTTGCACCCTTCATTTTTTCCTCACAAATTTTCTATGATAACGTCGGTCATTTTGTCCGTGTCGGCTCTCTTTGCGCCGTCCTTATATATGTCCGCCGTGCGCCAACCGTCGTCAAGAGCGGCATCCACCGCTTGCTCGATTGCGTTTGCCGCTTTTTCTTCGTTCAGCGAATAGCGAAGGAGCATGGCCGCGCTCATAATTGTGCCTATGGGGTTGGCAATGCCTTTTCCGGCTATGTCGGGAGCACTGCCGTGAATAGGTTCGTAAAGGCTGGTTTCCATGCCAATCGATGCCGAGGGCATAAGCCCGATAGAGCCGCCGATAACCGCCGCCTCGTCGCTTAGAATGTCGCCGAACAAGTTACCAGTTACAATAACATCGAATTGCTTGGGGTTGACGGCAAGTTGCATGGCGCAGTTATCAACATAAAGATGGTTTAACTCCACATCCGCAAATTCCGTTGCCAAGTTTTCCACCGTGCGCCGCCAAAGTCTGCTTGTTGCCAAGACGTTGGCTTTATCCACGCTTGTAAGTTTCTTGCCGCGAAGTCGCGCCGTGTTAAAGGCAAGTTTGGCGATGCGTTCAACTTCGGGTACGGAATAATTTTCTAAATCCCATGCCCTTTCCGCGCCGTCTTTTATCTCCGATTCGCAACGGTCGCCAAAATAAATGCCGCCTACCAATTCCCGCACGATTACCAAATCCGTGCCTTCCACCAATTCTCTTTTAAGGGGCGAATAATCGACAAGAGCCGAGGCAACCTTCACCGGGCGTAAATTCGCGTAAAGCCCCAATTTTTTCCGCAACCCCAAAATTGCTTTTTCCGGGCGCAAAGCGGGGTCTA
>CAJOQC010000193.1 GCA_905236785.1 uncultured Selenomonadaceae bacterium | reverse complement strand
TTTTCTTCGGCTTTTTCCTCGGAGGCGACATCTTCCGCTTTTTCCTCGCCGTAGCGTTTTACCAAGGGAGCATCCTTGTCGGCATGGGCAATGGAAAGGGAAATGCGCTTTTTCTTCTTGTCCAGGCGAATGATTTTCACCGTGACAACATCGCCCACATGAACGGCTTCGTCGGCGCGTTCGATGCGCTTGTCGCTGAGTTCGCCGATGGGGATAAGCCCGTCAAAATGCGGCTCGATTTCCATAAACGCGCCAAAATCGGTGAGTTTTATAATCTTGCCTTCGATGTGCTGACCTTCGGCGTATTTTTCCACGCGCTCAAGCCACGGATCGGGCATGGTATCCTTCACCGAAAGGGAGATGCGCTTGTTTTCCATATCGACGCTCTTGATGTAAACATCGAGTTTCTGACCGACGCTCAAAACGTCGGCGGGGTTCTTCACCCTGTCCCAGGAAAGATCCGAAATATGCGCCAAGCCGTCCACGCCGCCGATGTCGATAAACGCGCCGTAATCCACCAAACGTTTCACAACGCCGGAGCGAATCTGCCCCGCCTCAATGTCGGCAAAGACTTCCTCTTGCTTTTTGGCGCGTTCTTCAAGAAGAATTTTGCGGCGCGACAAAACAAGACGCTGTTTAAGCCCGTCAACCTCAATAGGCACGGCAGTGACTTTCTCGTTGACATAGACATTTAAGTCTTTTACGAAGTGAAGTTCCATTTGGGAGGCGGGTATAAAGCCGCGAAGACCCATGACATTTGCCACCAAGCCGCCTTTAACCACCTGGCGGATTTCCGCTTCAACGGTTTCGCCACGTTCCATAATGCCGGAAATTTCGTCCCAAATTTTCATCTGGTCGGCCTTGCGCTTAGAAACCTTCGGGCCGTCCTCATTGTTCATGCCGGTGATGCATACTTTTATGAGATCGTCAACGGCGACATCCTCCTCGAGTTCGCTGCGTTGAACGGCCACATCGGACTTAACGCCGGGAATGTTTACCAACACTTCCGTATCGCCCACCGCAACAACTCGCGCTTCCACTACATCGCCGACAACGGGAGTAGGCTTGTCCTTTTCGGATTCTTCCAAGAGAGCCGCAAATTCGCTTTGGCTCATCTCTTCATTGTTCATTTCTTCTGACACTGTTTGTATACCTCCTTGATAATCCAGTCGGGTGTCGATGCGCCGGCTGTAATACCAATTTTTCCAACTTTATCAAACCACTCGTCCCGCAATTCTTCGGCGGTCTCGATGTGACAAGTATGGCACTTTTCGCGGCAAAGCTCATATAAGCGCGTGGTGTTTGCGCTGTTCTTGCCGCCTATCACTATCATCAAATCAACCTTTTCGGCCAATTCCATGGCGGCTCTTTGCCGTTGTTCCGTTGCGGTGCATATTGTCCGCAAAATCTTTATGTCCCGGGATTTTTCGAGGAGCACGCTTACTATCGCCTTAAAATTGTCGGCGGAAAAGGTGGTCTGCGACACGATGCCAAGCCGCTGACAGGGGTCGATTTCTTCGGCCTCGGCAGCCGTTTCCACAATTCTTGCCGAATGGTTCGACCATTCGTAAATGCTCTGTACTTCCGGGTGTTTCTTTTCGCCGACAATGACCACCATGCGGTCTTCGTCGGCAAGTTCTTTGGCGGAAAGCTGCGCCTTTCGCACATGGGGGCAGGTTGCGTCCACCAAGTGAAGCCCCAAGTTCCGCACATTGTCGTAAAGCTTGGGCCCTACGCCGTGGGAGCGAATGATAAGCGTGCCGCCCGTGTCCTTCATGTCCTCCGGCGCGTCCACCGTGCCTACCCCTTCGGCCTTTAACCTATCCACCATTTGCGGATTGTGGATTATAGGTCCTAAGGTGCAAGCTGTTCCGTCGCCCGCGCTTTCGCGGGCAATTTTTATGGCGCGTTTCACGCCGTAGCAAAATCCCAAATACTCGGCCAAGATTACTTCCATTAAATCACCGTTAATATTGAAATTTGTTTCGCCAAGGGCGGCAATGCCGCAAGGATTATGCAAAGTCGAAACATGACGGGGTTATTATAGCAAAATTGTTTTATCGTGGCAAACAAAAATTTTCAAAAAAAGCAGTTTTTGCGGCTTTTTTGTTATTCTTCCGCCGATTTTTTCATGACGGCTATTTCGTCCATTATTTTTTGGGAAAAGTCCGCCAAGGCTTGCTTGTCTTTGCGGTTGCCCTTAAAAGCAATGGGCTTGCCGTAAATAAGTTTTAACTTGGGGAACAATTCCCCTTTGGAAAAAATTTTTCCCGTGCCGACAATGGCGGCGGGTATCACCGCCGCTCCGGTCATGGCGGCGATAAGCCCCACTCCCGCCTCGGCTTTTTTTATTTCCCCGGTGCGGCTTCTTGTGCCTTCGGGGAACAGCCCCAAACAATGATTTTCCTTTAACACCGCGACGGCGGTTTTAATTGCGCCCCTGTCCGCCGCGCCCCGTTTAATCGGGAAGGCATGGCAATTTCGTATTGCCGCGCCGAAAATCGGGTTTTCAAAAAGTTCTTCCTTGGCCATGTAGCTGACGCTTCGCGACAAGAAGCAAGCCAAAAAGGGCGGATCCCAGTTGCTCATGTGGTTGGCTGCTATTATCACCGCGCCTTCGGGGGGGATATTCTCCCGCCCCGTTATTTCGGCGCGGAAGAAAATTTTGAAGAAGGCGCAAAAAATTACCTGCAACAACGAATAAAGCATGATTTCACCCTTGACAAAGTTCGATTATTTTTGCCGTGACTTCTTCTATGGTAAGCCCCGTCGTATCGAGCAAAATCGCGTCGTCGGCCTGTTTTAGCGGGGCGATTTCCCGCTCGCTGTCCGTTTTGTCGCGGTTTTCGATACTTTTTTTAATTTCCTCAAAGGAAACATCATGCCCCTTTTCCGTCAGCTCTTTGTGGCGGCGTTTGGCGCGCTCCTCCACCGAGGCCACGAGGAAAATTTTTAAGTCCGCCCGAGGCAAAACCACCGTGCCGATGTCGCGGCCGTCCATTATAACCGCGTCGCTCTGCGCCATTTTCCGTTGCAACCCTGTCATTTTATCCCGTACCGCGCCAAGTTTAGCCACCTGCGAAACAATGGCGTTTATTTCGGGAGTGCGAATTTTGTCGGTTATTTCCGCGCCGCCTTCAAAAACCCTTGTTGCGCCGTTTTCATAACGCAAAGTTATGTCAATGTCGGCGGCGGCTTTTAATATCAATTCGTCGGTAACATTCTTCTTCATTTGCAACGTTTTGTACGCCACCGCCCGATACATTGCGCCGGTGTCTATGTAGGTATAGCCCATTTTGTCGGCGACAATCTTGGCAACGGTGCTTTTGCCCGCCCCAGCAGGACCGTCCACGGCTACTACTTTCTTCATTGTATAATCGTCCTCTCGTTAATTATTGTTTCATAAAACTCAGGGTAGGAAATATTCACGCAGTCGGCGTCTTCAATCTCCGCGCCCTTGGCCGCTGCCGCCGCCACGGCAAGGGACATGGCCATGCGGTGATCGCCAAAGGATTTTACTTTGGCAAACGCTTTGGGCAAATTGCCCTGTATTATCAGCGTATCGCCCTCGCTTTTCACCGCGCCGGGGGATATTTTGTTAAACTCGTCGGTTATGGCCTTTATACGGTCGGTTTCTTTTACCCGCAACTCCCCCGCATCCTTTATTACGGTTTCGCCCTCGGCAAAGAGAGCCGCCGCCGCGATAATCGGAATTTCGTCGATAAGTCTGGGTATCATATCGCCGCCGAAGGTCGCACCGCGAAGTTTCGCCGTGGTTGTTTCAATATCCGCCATAATTTCGCCGCCGCTTGTCCGACGGTTTTTTATGTTTATGTTTGCGCCCATATTATTAAGCACGTCGATTATTCCCGTTCGGGTGGGGTTTATGCCCACGTTTTTCAGCGTCACATGACTGCCCTTTATAATCGATGCGGCAACGAGCCAATACGCCGCCGAACTGATGTCGCCGGGTACTTCGATTAAATCGGGCGGCGAAAATTCATCTGCAACCGGAGGCGTAACAGAAATGCTGTTGCCGCTTTGCTCCGTCTTTACGCCGCAGGAGGCAAGCATCCGTTCCGTATGATCCCTGGAGCGGTACGGCTCGACGATTGTTGTTTTCCCTTCGGCGAACAGCCCCGCCAAAAGTATCGCCGACTTTACCTGTGCGCTGGCAACGGGGCTTTCGTAGGTAATGCCCCGAAGTTTTTGACCGGGGGGGGTAATTGCCACGGGCAAAAATTTGTTGTTGGCGCGGGCAAATATTTTTGCGCCCATGGCCGAAAGCGGTTTTATCACCCGCGCCATGGGGCGTTTGGTCAAGGATTCGTCGCCCGCGAAGGCCACAAAGAAATTCTGCGCCGCAAAAAGCCCCATCAACAACCGCAAAGTCGTGCCGGAATTGCCGGCGTCGATGACGTTTGTCGGCTCTTTTAAGCCGTTAAACCCATTACCCGTGACGATGAGTGAAGTCGTTCCGTCAAATTCAACCTTCGCCCCTGCGGCTTTCATGGCCGCCGCTGTGGAAAGGCAATCCGCGCCGGGCAAAAAATTGGTTATTCTTACGGGTTTATCGCCAAGGGCGGCAAGCATCACCCCCCGGTGGGACACGGACTTGTCGCCGGGGATTTTTATTTCGCCGCAGAAATTTTCAATCGGCATTATTTTTCTGTTCATCTGTTTCACCAACCCTGCAGTCAAGGAAAATTTCAACATTCCAAAGTATACCATAGGGCTTTTTTATAATCAATCAACGAACAAACGCGCAACACAAAAATTCGGCGGCAACTTTTTGCAAATTCGCGTCGTTGCCGCCGATAGCAGTATCAATTATTTTTTGCGCCGCGTTTCTCGACGGCGATAACATTTTCCTCGTAATCAAAACATTCTCTTGCAATATCGTTGCTGAGCCACAAAAGGCAAATAAGGTTCGGTATCGCCATAAGGCCGTTCATGGTGTCGGAAAAGTCCCACACCACCTCAAGCGTCGTTGTTGCCCCCACAAAAGTTATAAGGCTGAAAACAATTCGATAACTCATAATTACGGAGCGATTTTTTACGAGATACTCCAAGGATTTTTCGCCGTAATACTCCCAGCCCAAAATCGTCGAAAAGGCAAAAAGAGCCAAGGACACGGACACAATTAAATTTGCCCAGTCGCCGAACACGGAGGAAAAGGCCAAAATGGTAAGTTGCGCCCCGCTGACGGGCTTGCCGGTGGCTATGTCAACCGCGCCCAAGCACCCGGAGGAAGAAATGACCAGCCCCGTCAATACGCAGATAATCATGGTGTCAAAGAATGTGCCGGTCATGTTGACGTAGCCTTGCCGCGAAGCATGGTCGGTACGCGCCGCCGCCGCCGCAATGGGCGCAGACCCCAAGCCCGCCTCGTTGGAGAACACGCCGCGAGCCACGCCCCAACGCATGGCGGTAAGCATGGATGCGACAATGGAGCCGCCTACACCTCCGCCCACAGCCTCGACGGAAAAGGCCATGCGAAACATCTCCGCCACGCCGTCGGGTATATTTTCAAAATTTGCCACGATGGCAACGAGTGCGGACACGAAATAGAACATCGCCATGCTGGGCACGATGACGCTTGATACCTTGCCGATGCTTCTTATGCCGCGAATTAAAATCGCCAAAGCCAAAACCATGATAACTGCGCCGGTGACATAATTTGGTATGCCGTAGCCGCTTTCAAAGGCCGCCGCGATTGAATTGGCTTGGGTCATATTGCCGATGCCAAAGGAGGCCAACACGGCAAAGAGAGCGAACAAAAACGCCAGCGTGCTGCCGATAAATTTGTTGCTTATGCCCTTTTTCAGAGCGTACATAGGGCCGCCGGCCATTTCGCCCACGCTGTTTGTTTCGCGGTACTTAACCGCCAAAACCGACTCGCCGTATTTGGTGGAAAGACCAAAAGCCGCGCTTATCCACATCCAAACAAGGGCACCCGGGCCGCCCAAGACCATGGCCGTGGCCACGCCAACGATATTGCCGGTGCCAACGGTGGCCGACAACGCCGTCATCAAAGACTGAAAGGGGGAAATATCCCCTTCATGCTTTTCTTTGCTCTGCAAAATCATCTTTATCGCGTAAAACAAATTGCGCCATGGCAAAAATTTTAATCTGATTGTAAGAAATATGCCCGTACCGACCAAGAAGAACAGCATTACAGGACCCCAGACAAAACTGTTCACGTCGGACAGCAACTGCGATAATTCCATTTATAAAGCCTCCCCGAAAAAAAAACAAAAACAGGGCTATTATAAACTAAAGCCCTGTTTTTTGCAAATATTTTACCGTATTTCCCGTTTTGCCATTCTATACCGTACTTATCCATATTTACAAAATCTGAGCCGACAATAGCGATAATGATTGACTTTTATCTGACGCAATAATAAAATTGACACAAAATCGATTTTTGTACTACTCTTCGGTAAAAAATATACTTTTTTACGAAGAGTGTATGAGATGACTTTTGAGCCGTAAGCTCAAAAGTAAAGGAAACATTAGCTTTCGGTGCTTCAATTCAAATTGGACAATCTTAATTGAAGTGCCGTATTAGGCGAATATTTTGTTTTGTTTGGTATTATACAAGGGGAGATTTTCAATGAACGTAAAAAAATTACTTGGCAATCAGAACTATCGCAATACAATGTTGAAACAATGAACAAATATTATGATTATTTGATCGTTGGCAGCGGCCTCTTTGGCGCTGTGTTTGCCAGCGAAATGAAAAAACGC
>CAJOQC010000192.1 GCA_905236785.1 uncultured Selenomonadaceae bacterium | reverse complement strand
CTTTAATTTGTGAATTTTGGGCAATAAAAAGAATTATTGAAGTATTTCGACAAATTGCCCTAATTTCCCTGCCGCCGCCGAAAAAAAAGAAAAGCATGGGGCGCGTGTATTCCACATAACTTTTGACAAATTTTTATTTTCCATATAATATAGCAGAACGAAAGGAAGTTTTGTTTAATGACAAGAAACGATTTGTGCTGGTGCGGCAGCGGCAAGAAATACAAAAAATGCCACATGGATTTTGACGAGAAGATAAACTCCATGAAGTTCAGTTTTCTAAAAGGGCAAACGCGTCCGCCCCATAAGCTCATAAACAACGAAAAAGACATTGAAGGCATAAAAAAAAGCGGCGTGATAAACGACGGCGTCCTTGATTTAATGGCCGAGTTGATTAAACCCGGCGTGACCACGGAGGAGCTGAACACGGCGGCTCACGAGTACATCACCTCCCACGGCGCAATTCCCGCGCCGCTAAACTACGGCAATTTCCCCAAAAGCATTTGCACCTCGATAAACGATGTTGTTTGCCACGGTATACCGTCAAAAAAGGTTGTCTTGCAGGAAGGCGACATAATAAACATCGACTCCACCACCATTTTGGACGGCTATTATGCCGATGCTTCGCGTATGTACATTGTGGGGGGAGTGTGCCTGCCCAACGCGAAAAGATTGGTCGAAGTTACAAAAGAGTGCCTTGAAATCGGCATCGCCGCCATAAAACCCTGGGGTTGGGTGGGCGATATAGGCGCGGCGGTGGGCGCTCACGCAAGGAGCAACGGCTACAGCGTCGTCACCGACCTTGGCGGCCATGGCGTGGGGAAGGAGTTTCACCTTGAGCCTTTTGTCCAACACACGGGCAAAAAGGAAACGGGTATGCTCCTTGCCCCCGGCATGGTGCTGACGGTGGAGCCTATGATTAACGAGGGCAAACGCTACATAACCGTAGACGAAAAGGACGGCTGGACGGCGCGAACCAAAGACGGCAAACTTTCGGCGCAATGGGAAAAAACCGTCCTAATCACCGAAACCGGCACGGAAATTTTATCAAGCTAACAAGCAATAATGAGGTTATCATGACATTTTCCGACTTGGGGCTTGGCAAAAACACGCAAGCCCTCTTAAAAAAATACGGCATCGAAACCCCAACGGCGGTTCAGGAAAAAACAATTCCCGCCGCCCGCTCCGGGCGCGACCTCACGGTGCAAGCCAAAACAGGCACGGGCAAAACCTTGGCTTTTTTGCTCCCCGTGTTTGAAAAACTGAAAAAAGTTTCCGCCACGCAGGCTGTTGTCATTTCCCCCACACGGGAGCTTGCCCTGCAAACAGCCAAAGTGGCCGCGCCTCTTTCTAAGTTAAACTTGGTTTCGGCGGCGCTTGTTTGCGGCGGCAAAGATATTTTTCGCCAAAAGGAGAAACTTGCCAAAAGCCCCGCCCTTGTTATCGGCACGCCGGGGCGGCTTTTGGATCAGTTTCGCCATGGCTCTCTTAACTTATCCGGCGTAAACCGCGTTATTATCGACGAAGCGGACGAAATGTTGCGGCGGGGGTTTATCGAGGACGTGGAAATCTTGCTCCGCGAAACGGCCAAAGACCGGCAAATAATGCTTTTTTCCGCCACCATGCCCGAAAAAATCCGCGCCCTTTCCCGCCGATACATGAAAAATATCGTCGATATAACGATAAAATCCGACAAAGTGACCCTTGAAAACATCAAAATGTCGATTGTGCCAACCCAAGAGGACATGAAGCTAAACAAACTCTGCGAACTTATAAACAACGACCGCCCCTATATGGCCATGGTCTTTTGCCGCACGAAAGACCGCGCCGACAAGTTGGCAGAGGAGCTTGCAAGGCGCGGTTATGCGGCGGGGGCTTTGCACGGCGATTTGTCCCAACAGGAGCGCACAAGGGTTTTGCGGGAATTTCGCGCCGCCAAACTGCAAATTTTGACAGCGACAGACATAGCTGCGCGGGGGCTGGACATCGAAGGCGTGACCCATGTTTATAACTATGACATTCCCCGGGACGGCGAAACTTACATCCACCGTATAGGCCGCACAGGCAGAGCCGGACGCGAGGGCGTGTCCGTCACCTTTGTCACCGCCCGTGAGTACGACCGTTTGCGGCGAATTGAATCGGTGATTAACGAAAAAATCGAGCGGCAAAAAAAGGACAAAAAGCCCCGCCGCCCCGCGTCAACGAAAGCCGCCCCGCCTAAAAGCGAAAAGGAAAAACCCAAGGTGAAATTTTTCACCAAAAACGCCGTCAAACCCTTGGGTAAATTAAAGGCGGCCAAAAAGGCAAAAAAACTGACGAAACGCCTTGACAAAAAGCGCGGTAAAAGGTAGCATACACCTGTTGCCGTTATCGTTTCGGCAATCGGAGCAAATATAAGAAGTAAGAAATAACGCAACAAACTTAGGAGGATTTTGTTAATGGTTGGAATTAAAAATGTTGTGGCCATCGTCTGCGGCGGCGGCCCTGCTCCCGGTATAAACAGTGTTATCAGCGCGGTGACCAACGAAGCCAGCCGCCATGGTTGGGAAGTTCTCGGCATTTATGACGGATTTTCCCGTTTGGCTCGCGGCGAAAAAAATTATATTCGCCTTGACGCGAAAAACGTCAGCCGTATTCACCTCACCGGCGGTTGCATTTTGAAAATGAGCCGCTTTAACCCCACTAAGAAAGAATCGGATCTTCGCGCCGTGGTTGAAACCTTGACGGAGCTTGAAGTTACCCATCTTGTGACAATCGGCGGCGACGACACCGCCTACAGTTCCACGGCCGTATCCGAATACGCCCGCAAAGTGGGCCGCACCATTAACGTGGTTCATGTGCCAAAGACAATCGACAATGACCTGCCGCTCCCGGAAGGCGTGCCTACCTTCGGTTTTGAAACCGCCCGCGCCTTTGCCACCACGGAAATCGAAAACCTTATGGAAGATGCCCGCACCAGCAACAACCGTTGGTACTTCACCATTGCCATGGGCAGAACCGCAGGGCATTTGGCTCTTGGCATGGGCAGAAGCGCAGGGGCTGCCATCACCATTATCCCAGAAGAGTTCCCCCAGGACAAAATCCCCATGCAACAGGTGGTTGACATCATCACCGGCTCTATCGTGAAACGTTATTTGACGGGCAAAAACTACGGCGTGGCGGTTATTGCCGAGGGCGTTATCGAAAAAATTGCGCCGGAGGACTTTAGCTCCTTGGGCGAAGTCGTCACCGACGAACATGGCCACATTCGTTATTCCGAGCTTGACTTCGGCGAAATCCTAAAGCAGGCCGTGTTGAAAGAAATTAAAAAGTTGGGGCTTAATATTTCCATTATCGACAAGGAAATCGGCTACGAGCTTCGTTGCGCTCCGCCTATCGCCTATGACATCGACTATGCCCGTTCCTTGGGGTATGAGGCGGCGCAGTTCCTTATGCGCGGCGACACCGGGGCGCTCATCACCATTCAGGACAACAAAGCCGTTCCCATGCGTTTTGAGGACATTCGCGACCCGGAGACGGGCAAAACGAAGGTTCGCCGCGTCAATATCGAGTCCGTGCATTACAAAATTGCCCGCGGCTTTATGATGCGCGTAGAAAAAGAGGACTTGGACGATCCGCGCCTTGCCAACGCCTTTAAGATGGAACGGCAGGAATTTAAGGATCGGTACAGCTATTTGTTTGAAAACTAATATCGCGGCGTAAATTTCCCAAAAGGTAGGATGCATTAAAGGTAACCTCTAAAACCCCTCCCGTCGGTGTAGCCGACGGGAGGAGTTTTAGAGATGCCATAAAATTGCGTCCTACTTTTTCGTTTGCGGCAAAAAATATCCTTGAGTTTTGCTCGCTACGCTTTTATAATATAGGAAAAGTTTCATAATTTTACGAAAGGAATGGTTTATCATGGGAGACATGGCAATCGCCGCGTTGTCGGTAGGGATGCATCAGCAACAGGCGCAACAGGATTTAGGGGTGGCCGTTTTGAAAATGGCCATGGACACGGAAACGGAAATGGCCGCCGAACTTGTAGAGGGCGCGGCTGTGGCTTTAGACCCTAATCTTGGCAACACGGTGGATATTTCGGCGTAAATAACAGCCGCCACGGAGGGATGGGCAATGTTTGAAGGAATCGGCAAAATAAATGCTTACGCGCAACAGCGCAACACGAAAATCGAAGCCAAGTACAAAATGAAGACGGGGCAGAACCTGCGCGAACTTTTGCGGCAAAACGCCGCCTCCTATTCCCCGTCGGCAAAAAAGACCAATAACAAAAATCCTTTCGACACAATCCGCAAGCAGTCCATAACTCAAAAACTACAATCGGGCAAGCGTCTGTCCACGGAAGAAATGAATTACTTGCGGGAAAACGACCAAGCCTCGTACCAAAAAGCCAAAAAAGCGCAAAAGGCGCGGGAGGAACTTGAAAACAATCTACGACGCGCCAAGACCAAGAACGAAGCGCGGCAAATGATGATGCAAGCGCAGATGAACGCCGTCATTCGTGAACGGCTTGAGGCCGAAGGCGGCGGCGAACTGTCGGCGGATAGTTTCGCCGCAGGGTTAAAAGGCAACTCGGCGGCATCTTTTGATGCTCCCGTGGGCGCAGATGCCGCCTCTGTCGGCGAAGGCAGTGCATCGAATTTGAGGTTTACCGAAGTCAAGTCGGCAAATGTCGAGAACACTGCATCTGTTGTCGCAAGGGACGCGAGCGAAACTGCCATGGCGGGAGCGCAAATAGCGACGGCGGCCATAAAAGCCGACCTTGGCGCGGCGAACAACACGGAGGGTTTCGCCGCCGAAACTTCGCAAAGCGACGAGGGCAACAAAAACGCCGCCGTCAAAAAGGGCAAAAACGTTTATTCGCCGCAGGAAATCGCCAAAATGGCGGAAAACGCCTCCGAGTCAAAAGCCCCGGACATTGACGATACAATTATGGTGATTTTTGCCACCCTCGCCGATTCGTGGAAAGAGTTTGTCCACAGCGATCGCTTTAAGGCCATGCCCGAGGACGAAACGCAGAAAAACCGCGAGGAGGAAGAAACGGCAGGGCAAATCAACGGGAAAAAGAACAAGCCCGTCGCCGACCCCTTTAAGGGCAGAACCGCCCACGATTATTTTCTGGTTGACGCGGCGGCTCGGTATAAAGCGCAACAACTTGCGGGCGAAAAGCCTCAATAACGGGAAAATCCGATTAAAGGGAAACTACAGAGAAACTCTAAAACAAGAATAACTTAGGCTGCCGCCTACGAAATCGGCAGCCTTATTTGTGTATTACGGAGAATTTGCATGAATTTACTTTTTGCCGCCTTATCCGGCGACCCAAATATGAAACGGCTGAAAAATCTTTTCGCCGCCAAAAAAAAGCAGGACAACCTTGTTTACGGGTTGACCGGCTCGCAAAAACACGCCGCCTTTGCTCTTTGCGCCGCAGATTATGCCGCGCCAATCGTCATAATCTGCCGCAACGAGGGGAGCGTCGAACGGTGGCGGGAGGACTTGCAAAATCTGTTGCCGGATAAAAAGGTGGCTGTTTTGCCGGAGATTGATTTTTTTGCCGACAACGCCGCCGTAAAAGGCAAGGAAAGAATTGCCCGCCGTCTTGAAACCCTGAGCCGCCTGCAAAACGAGCCGAATTTTATTCTCTTGGCCGCGCCGGCGGCCGCCGCCGCCAAAGACCCCGACCCTAATTTTTGGACGAAACAAAGCATCGCGCTAAAGACCGGCGGGGCTTTCCCCATGGCGAATTTGGCGGCGCAACTAACCAAACTTGGCTACGAGCGAGGGGACGAGGCCGAGAATTTAGGTGAGTTTTGTGTGCGCGGCGGCCTTATGGACGTGTTCCCCGTAAACGCAGCCAACCCCTATCGCATCGAATTTTTTGACGACGAAGTAGAATCAATCCGCGCAATCGACCCTTTTACCAAACGCTCCAAAGAAAAACTCGCCGAGCTTTCAATCCTTCCCTTGCGCGCCGAGGGCAAGGCAAATCTTGTCCCCTTCACGGAGTACGCGGGCGGTGCGATTATTTTCGACGAGCCGAACCGTATTCGCGAAGAAACGGAAAAAATCGTAAAGGAAGACCCCAATCTAAAATCGGCGGTTTTTTCCTATGACGATATACTAAACTCTGCCCGAAGCAGGCAAAATATTTTTTATTTTACGTTGATGCTCCAAAAACTGCCGCAAATTTCCCCCGCTGAATCAATCGGTTTTACCATGATTAGCATGACCGCCTTCCGTCGGCAAATGGATATTTTGACCGATGAACTGAAACGGCGGCTAAAAGAGAAAAACGCCGTTTACATTTTGGCGGGCAGCCGCGAAAAAGCCGACGCGCTCTATGATTTTTGCGGCAAGAAACGCTTGCCTCGTCTTTACGCCGAAAAGACCGACGCTTTGCCCTTTGGGAAAATAGTAATCGACAGCGGCTCGATTATAAACGGCTTTGAAAACCCCGCCGCCCGTCTTACGGTTATTGCCGCCGCCGAAATTTTCGGCGCGCAAAAAAGAATACAACCTGCGGCAAAGAAAAACGCCATAACTCTCCTTGACGATATTGCCCCCGGGGATTATGTGGTTCACTCTGCCCATGGCATCGGCAAGTACGTCGGGGTCGAAACAATCGAAGTAAACGGGGTGCGCCGCGATTATCTGCACATTAAATACGGCGGCGACGACAAACTTTTTGTCCCCACCGACCAAGTGGGGCTGTTGCAAAAATATATCGGCGCAGAGGGGCAAACGCCGCGCCTAAACCGCATGAGCGGCACGGAATGGGCAAAGGCCAAGGCCAAGGCGAAAAAAGCGGCGGCGGATATTGCGGACAAACTTTTAAAGATTTACGCCGAACGAAAAAACGCCAAGGGCTTCGCCTTTTCGCCGGATGACTCCTATATGAGGGAGTTCGAGGAGGCGTTCCCCTTTGAGGAAACAGCCGATCAACTGCGGGCAATAGCCGACATCAAGCGCGACATGGAGCGGGAAAAGCCCATGGACAGGCTTATTTGCGGCGACGTGGGCTTCGGGAAGACGGAAGTTGCCATTCGCGCCGCCTACAAGGCCGCCATGGACGGCAAGCAAACCGCCGTTTTGGTGCCAACCACCGTGTTGGCGGAGCAACATTACCAAACTTTCACCGCCCGTTTTGCGGACTTTGCCCCAACCGTGGGGGTTGTCTGCCGCTTTCGCTCGCTTAAAGAGCAACGGGAAACTTTGAAAAAAACAGCCGAAGGCAAGATTGACATTTTAATCGGCACGCATGCCATTTTGAACACGAAGAAAGTTGCTTTTAAGGACTTAGGGCTGTTAATTATCGACGAAGAGCAACGGTTCGGCGTGCGGCAAAAGGAAAAAATCCGCTCAATCGCCGCCGGAATAGATATTTTAAGTTTGTCGGCAACCCCCATTCCCCGTACGCTTCATATGTCATTGGCGGGGGCGCGGGACATGAGCCTTATAGAAACGCCCATTGCCGAGCGTCTGCCCGTGCAAACTTACGTCTTGGAGGACAACAACGCCCTTATCGCCGACGCAATAAAACGGGAAATTAAACGGGGCGGGCAAGCCTATTTTGTCTACAACAACATTGCCAACATCGACAAAATGCGGGAGCGTTTAGAGAATCTTGTGCCGGAAGCAAGAATACAAACCGCCCATGGGCAAATGAACGAGGCAATTCTTGAGCGGGTGATGATGGACTTTTTCGACGGCAATGCCAACGTGCTTTTGGCCACGGGCATTATTGAAAACGGCCTTGACGTGGCCAACGCCAACACGATAATAATTTACGACGCGGACAAATTCGGCTTAAGTCAACTCTATCAAATGCGCGGCCGCGTGGGAAGGTCTCATCGTTTGGCCTTTGCCTACTTTGTCTACCGCGCCGACAAAGCGTTGACGGAAACGGCGGAAAAACGATTGCAAACCATGAAGGAATTTGCCGAGCTTGGCGCGGGGTACAAAATCGCCATGAAAGATTTATCCATAAGGGGCGCGGGCAACCTTTTGGGCAGCGAGCAACATGGCCACATTGCCGGCGTGGGCTTTAGAATGTACTGCAAGATGCTTGAAGAAGCATCCCGCGCTTTGCAATCGGGGCAAAAGGAAATTATAAAGGAAGAGGCCACAGACCCCGTCATTGAAATGAAAATCGACGCGTACATAGACGGCGACTACATAAACGACGCCATGCACAAAATTGAGGTGTATCGCCGTATCGCCGACATTAAGCAGGACGAAGAAATTCCCGCGCTTATAGAGGAACTCACCGACAGATTCGGCAAACCCGGCAAAAGCGTGTTGGGGTTGTTGGCGGTGGCCAAAATAAAAAATATCGCCCGCAGGTTGGGCGTAAAATCAATCGTGCAACAAAAGGATGCATTGGAAATTTCTCTAAACGAGGAGAATAACGTGAACCCTCAGCGCATGGCGGAAATCGGCAACACCTTCGGCCGCAACGTCCTTGTTTTGCCCGCAAAAAAAATGCTCCGCTTCCGTTACGGCACGGTAAAACGCAACATATTGGGCTACGCTGAGCGGATATTGGGATATTTGGCGGGTCAAGGAAGCACTGCATAATTTCTCTGTACCCTTGCCGGGTCTTTTTCCGGCAAGGGCATGAAATCATTTATGCAGTGCCTTCTTAAATTCTTATAGCCAAAAACGCCGAATACGAGTATAATGTAAGAAAGTTTGTTTGCCAAATCATGCGTTATGTTGTACTATTATGCAATGATTACAAATTATCGCTTGCGGCGAAATTTGCATAGACGGGAGAACTCATTGATGAATATTATTGCGCGAACGGGTATACTTTTGGTGACGCTTGCGGTTTTGCCGCTTACAGCGTCGGCAAGATACGAGAGCAGCAGCGACACCGGCGCGGGAAAACTTGATTACATAGAAAATGTAAGGCGGGATATTCGTTACAATACGCCAACGCCGGAGCAAAAAAAACTTCTTGGCGATATAGACAAAATGAAAAAGACATTGAGGAAACCGGTGGATGAGGACACCATCCCTGTGCCTACGACTTTTGAGGGCGATTATCTTACCTATAATCAAAACACCGGCGAGTTTATCGCCAGGGGCAAGGTGCATATAACGCAGATTGACGGACACAGTTTTGACTCCGAGGAAGAAGCGACGGGCAACACCTTGCGGCAAGAGATTAACATTCCCGGCAAAGCGCGGGTTTTGCAGTACCCGGTGGGCGGCGAAGTAACGACAAAAGTCACACTTGACGGCTATCATACTTTTTACAATTACGGTGCTAAAATGGGCACAATGGAGAGCGCAAAAGGCAAAGTCGGCGACCAGTATGTGACGGGCAAAAAGTTTGAGTTTTATCCTAACCGCGTGGTGGTGTACGACGGCACGGCCACAAAATGCCCCGCCGAAAAACCCGATTATCATGAAAGCGCGGAAAAAATCGTCATTTGGCCTAACGACCGAATGTACCTTTATAATGCTAAAGTGTGGGTGGGCAAAGTCCTTCTTTACAAGAAAAAATATATAGAAAAGGATATAAGCCCCGATGCCGATAATCCCCAGTATCCGAAAGTTGGCTACTCAAAAAGCGACGGCGCATGGATTAAGCAAGAAGTGCGGCATAATATAGACAAAAATTTCGATTTGGTGGGCAACTTATACGCCTCCACCAAACATGGCGTAAGAAGCAACGGCGAGTTTGTTTTTCATCAGCCAAAATATTATCTAAAGGCAGTCTACGGCTTTTATGAGGACAGCGACGACAACTGGTTGCAACGCGCCCCGGCTTTAATCGGCAGATACAGCGATCATTTCGGAGCGTCCCCCTTTTGGTATGCTTTTGATGCGGAAATAGGCAAATGGAAAAAACCTAAAGTGCAAAGTACTCATAAATATTATAAAGTCAGTTTGGGGCGTGATGCCATAACATTGCCCGGCAGATATTATCTTTTTGTTGATGTGGGTTATTCAGTAACCCACGAGTCCTACGATAGTTCAAAAAACAAGGGCTTTGAATGGAACACGACATTGATGAAGAATTTTGACGATAAGTGGGCGGCTTACGCCGGTTACTACTATAATCATGTCAATGCCGAAAATGCGCTGTTTAACTTCAACCTTGCGGATTATGCCAAACGTATCGAGGCTGGTTTAAGCTATCGAATGGACAAAAACGATCGTTTTGTGGCGGGTTACAGCTACGACTGTAAGAAAAAGACGCTTCGCGATATAGATTATTATTGGTTCCGCGATCTTCACTGTTCGCAGCTTATCGTGCGTTATCGCGTCAAACGCCACAGTTGGAACGTAAGCTGGGAGTTTACGCCGTGGTAAATATAAAGGACAGCAATCAAAAGGAAATTGCCGCCGCAATGGATGCCGTAAAGGACAAGGGTATTTTGGTTATCGGCGACATGGTGGCCGATATTTATTTAGATGGTCGAATTTCGCGAATATCTCGCGAAGCCCCCGTTTTGGTGCTTGATTACGCAGCCGAGAAAATTGTCGCAGGTGGTGCAGCCAACGTCGTAAACAATGTGGCGACATTGGGCGGCCGCGCTTTTGCGGCAGGTATTGTCGGCCTTGACAAGGAGGCCAAGGGGCTGAAGGAAATTTTAGAACGAAACGGCGTGGTAACCGAGGGATTGATTACGGACGAAAAACGGTTTACCATATCGAAAACCCGCATAGTGGCGGGGGGCAGAGCCACGGTCAGCCAACAGATAGTGAGAATCGACAAGGAAAGCCGCGAAAGAATAAACGCCGTTGATGAGCAAAAGATTATTGATTATACAGAGAAAATTTTCTCTGAGGTGGGCGGCGCGGTGCTTAGCGATTATGGCTCGGGGACGATAACCAACAAAGTAAAGGATTATCTGACGGAGAAATGCCGCGCTCAAAATAAGCCGCTTATTGTTGATTCACGCTATGACATTAGACGTTTTAAGGGCGTAAGCTATATAAAGCAAAACGATGCGGAGCTTGCCGCCGCCGTTGGGAGGGAATTTGCCGATGAGGATGATTTGCGCGAGGCAGGAAAAAGCCTGTTAAAAGATATGGAAGCGAGGGGGCTTCTTTTGACTCGCGGCGAAAGAGGCATGACGCTTTTTTTGGACAACGGCGAAATTTTTGATATTCCCGTTTCCGACAGAAGCGAGGTCTACGATGTTTCCGGCGCGGGCGACACTTGCGTTGCGGCGTTTATTCTGACTCTTACGGCGGGTATATCGCCCGCAAGAGCCGCAACTCTTTCTAATATTGCTGCCGGCATCGCCGTCAGAAAGTTGGGTACGGCGACGGTAAGCGGCGAGGAAGTGAAAAACTATCGAAGGGCGGTGGCCTTATGCTGATCAAAAATTCTTCCGTCGAGAGATTTTGCGAAATTTTGCGCGAAGGCGGGAAGAAGATTGTTTTCACCAACGGCTGTTTTGACATAATTCACGCCGGACACGTTCGCTATCTAAGTAAGGCGCGTTCCTTCGGGGACTGTTTGGCGGTGGGGCTTAATTCCGATGCTTCGGTAAAACGACTAAAGGGAAAAAGCCGCCCCGTAAATTCCCAGCTTGACCGCGCCGAGGTGTTGGACGCATTGGCGGCGGTGGATTATGTTATTATCTTTGACGAGGACACCGCCGAAGATTTAATCGCGAAGGTAAAACCCGCCGTTTACGTTAAGGGCGGCGATTACACCTTGGACAATTTGCCCGAGGCGAAAATTGTGCAAAGCTACGGCGGCAGGGTTGAATTTGTGAAATTGGTGGAAGGGCGTTCCACCACCAACATAATTAAAAAGATAGCAAAGAATGAATAACTTAAAGAATGTTCTCATCGTGAAAATGTCGTCAATCGGCGATGTTATCCATGCCATGCCGGTTTCGTGGGCAATAAAGGAAACTTACCCCAAGGCGAAAATAACCTGGGTGGTTGAAAAGGCAGCTTTGTCCCTTGTTAAGGCGAACCCGTGCGTAGACCGAGTAATTCTTTTCAAGAAAGAAGAATTTCGCGCCTCCGTCGGGAGCTTTATTAGGAACACCGTCGCGTTAAGGCGAGAGCTAAGAGCCGAACATTACGACCTTTCCCTTGATTTGCAGGGGCTTATAAAATCTGCTTTTATCGTAAAATTGGCAAATGCCGACGTTAAACTGGGCACGGCGGATATGCGCGAGCTGTCGGACAAGGTAAGCCGTCGCGTAACGGGGAAGAACGCGGGCGGGCATATTGTGGAGCGGTACTTGGACGTGGCGCGGGAAATAGGTTGCGCCGTGAAAAAAGTGCGCTTTCCCTTGGAACTAAACGCGAGAGAGCAAAAAATCGCGGCGCAGATTGCCGAAAAAGCCGGGGCGCGGCTAAGTAGCCCTTATGCAATTTTGGTGGCGGGGTCAAGTTGGCCGAGCAAGTGTTGGAGTGCGAAGTCCTTTGCCGAATATTCCGATTGGCTCTATAATCAAAAAATTATCCCCATACTGGCGGGCGCAGGGGCGGCGGAAGAACAAAAGGCCGCCGAAATCGAATCCATGACGGAAATACCTCCCGTTAATTTGGTTGGGAAATTGTCTTTGGCGCAACTTGGTTTTATCATGAAAAAGGCCGCTTTGGTGGTGGGCAGCGACACCGGCCCTGTGCATTTGGGCGCGGGAATGGGGGCAAAAACAATAATGCTCATGGGGCCTACCAAGCCGTACCGCACCGGCACATATAATCAAAGCGGCAATATAATGGTTGCCGACAGGCCGTGCCGCGAATGTATGAAAAAAGTATGCCCCAAGGGGCTTGATTGCCTCGGCGCGATAAAAGTCGCCGACGTTGCGGAAAAAACGCGGGCGTTGTTGAACATATAACAGAACGGGTACGGCAAAATTTGCATAAGGAGCGACATCTTTGTATAGGAACATTTTGGTGATAAATTTGATGCATTTGGGGGATTTGTTGCTGACCACTCCGGTGCTTAGAACCCTTCGAGCCAACTACCCGAAAGCGAAAATAACTCTCCTTGCGGACTTGAAACTTGCCGATACCGTGAGCGAGAACAAATATATCGACGAGTGTATGTTTTTGGACAAAAAGGGCAAGGACAACCATTTTGCTCCCTTCGTCAGGTTTATTCAAAGAGTGAGGCAGAAGCATTTTGATTTGGTGATAAACCTTCACCGCAACGAACGGGCGTCGGCTTTGGCGGCTTTTTCCGGCGGCAAGGAAATTGTGGGTTATTCTAAGCCGTTCTTTTCCTTGTTCTTCAAAAAAGTCCTCATCAACAAAAAAGCGCAAATGCATCAAATTCATTCCCATTTTGAAGTTTTGAAGGAGGCGGCGGGGGTCACAAAAATCGATGACGGCGGTCTTGAAATGTGGCTTCCCAAAGCGGCGAAAAAAAGTGCCAAAAAAATTTGGCAGAGTAATTTTTCGTCGAAAGATAAAGTCGTGGCTTTTAACATTGGCGCAAGCTGGCTGGGCAAACGTTGGCTTGACACTTATTTTGCCCGGTGCGCCGACGACTTAATCGAGCATAATTATACGGTGCTGTTTTTGGGCGGCACAATGGACGTTGAAATCGTCGAAAAATGTATCGCGCAAATGGAGCATCGTACAAGCGAAAAACTGCGGGTGCTTACGGGTAAGTTGACTTTGGGGGAACTTGGCGGCGTGTTGGCTAATTGTTGCCTTTTTATCACCACGGACAGCGGACCCATGCACGTGGGCGTTGCCATGAATGTGCCGATTGTCACCATGTTCGGCGCGTCTCCCGTACCGGGGTTTTATCCTTACGATGCGAAGGACATACTGATAAAATCCCCCGCGCCATGCCATCCATGCGACATACAAATTTGCCCCAAAAGGGGAGAGGAACACATGAAATGCATGAAGAGTATTCCTCCGGCGGCGGTGTTAAAATACGCCTATGAGCAGCTTGAACGCTTCGGCGGCAAGCCGGCGCGGGAACTACCTTCCCATTACGGGCAATATGAGTGTCGGGTTGTCGAATTAAAATGATTACAAATTATCGCCTGCGGCGAAATTTGCATAAGCTGCTGTAAGGGTTGCAACTCTGACAGTAGAGAGGTCTGGGGTTATGGAAAAACAGGTTTTGTTTGATTTTATCGCCGAAAAAACCAATAAGTGTAAAATTTTGGTGGTCGGCGATGTTATGCTGGACAAATATTATTACAGCGAAGTGCGCCGAATTTCGCCGGAAGCCCCCGTTCCCATAGCCCATGTTACGAGGGAAAAGGAAACTTTGGGCGGCGCGGCCAACGTGGCGCATAATTTGGCTCTGTTGGGCGCGGACGTTTCCATCGCCGGTTTTGTGGGCAGCGATTACCATTGTCAAAGCCTTATGGACAAATTTCTCTCCAGGGGCATTGACCTAAGAGGCCTTGTGGCGACGCAAGACCCCACTACCACCAAGATTCGCATAATCGGCGAACATCAGCAAATGTTAAGGCTTGATTTTGAGGACAGCCGCCCGGTGGAGGGGGAATACGCCGACAAACTTTGTCGTTATGTTTCGCAGAAATTGTCGGAAAGTCTTGACTGCGTTATTATTTCCGACTACGGCAAGGGCGCGTGTACGGAGGCAACCTGTCAGCGGATAATAAACGATTGCCATGCCCATGGCGTGCCGGTGGTGGTTGACCCCAAAGGCCCGTTGTGGAGCAAATATTCCACGGCGGATTACATAACGCCGAACATCAACGAGATAAACGAAGTTCTCTTAGAGCCGATACGCAACAAGGACGATTCCGTGGAGCGGGCGGCGCGGCAGGTGATGCGAAAGTTTAACCTCAAAAACATCATCGTCACCCGTTCGGCCAAGGGCATGACTTTGGTGCAAAAGGAAAAGGCCACCCATATTCCCACCAAGGCGCAGGAAGTTTATGACGTGTCCGGCGCAGGCGATACGGTTATCGCGGTTTTCGGCTTGGCGTTGGCGGGGGGCTTAAAACCCGTATCGGGGGCGTACCTTGCCAATCTTGCGGCGGGGGTCGTTGTGGGCAAACTTGGCACTTACGCAGTAAGCCGCGAAGAATTGTTGGATGCGTTGGGTCAAGAGACGGGAAGGAGCAGAAATTTATGATTATAGTTACCGGCGGCGCGGGATTTATCGGCAGCAATATCGTAAAAACCCTAAACGAAAAAGGCCGTCATGACATTTTGGTGGTTGACGACTTGCAAGGGGGCGAGAATTACAAAAATCTTAAAGGCTTGCATTTTCTTGATTATCGCCATAAGGACGATTTTTTGGATTCAATCGAAAACGACGACTTTGACGGCTCGGACATTGACGCGGTTTTCCATGAAGGCGCGTGTTCGGACACCATGGAGTATGACGTAAATTACATGATGAAAGTAAATTACGAATACTCAAAGCATCTGTTGCATTTTTGTTTGCAACATCGTATTCCCTTTCTTTATGCCTCGTCGGCTTCCACCTACGGCGGCGGCAAAAACGGTTTTACAGAAGGGGACAAATGCGAAGACGCGCTAAACCCCTACGCTTTTTCAAAGTTGCTTTTCGATCGTTATGTTCGGCAGATAATGCCGGATGCCTCAAGCCAAATCGTGGGGCTTAAATACTTTAATGTATACGGCCCGCAGGAACATCACAAGGGGAAAATGGCTTCGATTTTTTATCAGCTTTACAAGCAGGTGAAAAATACGGGGGTTGCCAAACTTTTTAAGGGCATTGACGGCTACGGCGACGGCGAACAACGGCGGGATTTTGTTTATGTGAAAGACGTTGTGAAAGTCAATCTTTGGTTTTGGGAGAACAAGGGCAAAAACGGCATCTATAACTGCGGCACGGGCAAGGCTCACACTTATAACGAAGCGGCGCAAGCGGTGATAGACGCAGTTGGCGCGGGCAAAATCGAATATATAGATTTCCCGGAAGTTTTGCGGGGCAAGTATCAAAATTACACGGAATCAGACCCTGCCAATCTTTTGGCGGCGGGCTATGACGGCGGCTTTTACGATATGAAAGATGCGGTAAAGGAATATTGTGATTTCTTAGATAAAGGCGGGTATTTTAATTATGAAACGGGCGATATTTCTTGACAGAGACGGCACAATAAACATTGACGGAAAATACATCGTCAAAAAGGAACAGTTCTTTTGGTTGCCGGATGCCATTGAGGCGATACAGTACATCAACGAACATGGTGCGCTCGCTATCGTCGTGACCAATCAAAGCGGCGTGGCGCGGGGTTATTTCACCGAAACGGACGTGGTAAAACTCCATGACTACATCAACAAGGAACTAAACAAATACGGAGCGCATATAGACGGCTTTTACTTTTGCCCTCATCACCCGGAGGCGACGGTTCAAGAGTACCGCAAGGACTGCGACTGCAGAAAACCAAAGCCGGGGCTTCTTTTGCAAGCGGCCAAAGACCATGACATCGACCTTCAACATTCCGTCATGATCGGCGATATGGAGCGGGACGTGCTTTGCGGCAGAAACGCAGGCGTTTTGGGCGTCCGCTATGTTGGCGGCAGTCTTTTGGATTTGGTGCGGAAATTTATATGATAGCAAAAATGATTGTTCGCTATATTTTGGGGCGATTGGTTAAACGTTTACTGAAGAAAAGGTAAAGACGGAGGAGTTTGCGGTGGCAAAGTTGGCGGTAATTGTTTTGACGCGCAACGAAGAAAAAAATATCGGCGAGTGTATAGCTACCGCCGCCTTTGCCGACGAGATAATAGTCGTTGACTCCGGGAGTAAAGACGCTACGGTGAAAACAGCCCATGCGGCGGGGGCGAAAGTTTTCAATCGCCCAATGGATGAGGCGGGTTTTGCGGGGCAACGAAATTTTGCTTTGACGAAAACAGAGGCGGAATGGGTCTTTTATCTTGACGCAGACGAACGGATTTTGCCGGAGACGGCGGCGGAAATAGCCGACATTGTGCAGCGGGGCGAAAAGGCGGCCTATCGGGTGAAACGGTATAACATTGTGTTCGGGCAGGTGATGCGCCATGGCGAACACGCGCCGGACTTTGTGGCGCGGCTTTTCCCCCGCGAGTGTGTAACTTGGTATGGCGCGGTGCATGAAAGTCCGCAAACCAAATTGCCCCAAAAGACCATGAAAAACGCCCTCAATCATTACACTTACACCGATTGGGAGCGTTACTTTGAAAAGTTTAACAATTACACGACGCTTATGGCGGAGCGAATGGCCGACGAAGGCAAAGTGGCTGCCTTTTCGGACATAATTTTTCATCCGCTTTTTGCCTTTATCCGCTTTTATTTTTTGCGGTTGGGGTTTCTTGACGGGCGGCAGGGGTTCATATTTGCCGTCAATCATTATTTTTATACCATGATAAAATACGTCAAACTTTATTACAAACAACGGGAAGGGGGAAAAAACGCTTGAAATTTGCCATAATGGAAAACGTCGCCAGCGACGGCGGGCATGAAATTGATTTTGACCGAATTTTGGTGGAGGAACTTCGCGCCTTGGGGCATGAAGTTGAGTTCTATGTTCCCGAAGGCCACAGGTTTAAGTTTGATTACCATGCGCCTATTCACTATTTGCCCGGGAAGGGCGTGTCCTACGACGGGGCGCATGGCCTTAAAAAACTTCTCTTGTCGGCGCGGCGCGAGTATCGCCGCCACGGTTGGTACAAAGAAATGTACGGGGCGGCAACGAAGGGCAAATTCGACGCGATAATTTTTCCCTCCGCCACCTATCGTTATTTAAGAGCCTTGACCCTAACCCCCCTAAAGGACTCCCCAGTCCCCGTCTTGTTTTTGATTCATGGTCTTACGCCCGCCGAGGCAAAAAAACTTGATGAGGCGGCGGGCAAATTTAAGAACAAAAAGAACATTCGTATCGGCGTGCAGACTTTTGCGGCGGCAAAACTTAATTTGCGGGCGAAAAATTTGCGGGTTTACGCGCCGCCCAACTATATCCCCCGTGACGTTACGGAGGATGGTCGATTTGCCGAGGGCGAAGTTTTGCGGCTCGGTATATTCGGCCAGTATCGCCGCGAAAAAAAAGTCGAGGATTTTATCCGCGCTTTTTTAGGCGGCAGTTATAACCGCCCCGTAAAACTCATCGTGCAGGGGGCGACAACGAACCGCGAAGATGCCGCCGATTTTAACGGGTTGATTGCAAAATACAAGGGCGAAAAATCCCTTGAGTTTTGGCATAAGCCACTTATCGGCAAAGATTGGCAAGAGGGGCTTTTGGCGACGGATGCCATTGTCATTCCCTACGGCGCAGACAGGTATCTTTACCACACATCGGCAATAATTTCAAACGCCATGGGGGTAAAAAGGGCGATAATAGCCGCCGACAATGTGAACCCGGAGATTTTGGCAAATTATGACATAGGTTGTTCCTTTAAGCATGGCGACATGGCAGACTTAAAACGGGCGATTGAGGATTTTGTAAACGGTTACGAGGCGAAAAAAGAACGGTATGCGGCGGAACTAATGCGCGCCTATGAGGATTTTTCGCCGCGAAAACTTGCGGAAAACATCGTAAAATTGGCGGAGTGAGTATGGAAAAAAAATTGAATTTGCGTCAAATCGGCAAAAGGATATATAATACCGATAATCCTCGCGAGGCGCATCGCTATTTGGTGTTTTTGGCGCGAGGGCTGTTCCATCGCGGCAAAATGCGGGAGCTTTACGATTATTTTTACGCCGACGAAATAAGGCGGCAAATTCTTGACACAAATCCTTATTTGTTGGAGCAAGCAACCCGCGCTTTTTTCTACCATAACTCCACCATGGACGAGCGGATTAAACTTATAAAGGAACATTACGGTTTTATGGTGCGACGCTTTAAGACCGAATGGGCGATAGATTTATCCCTAAACCATGAGTTTGTGCTGTGGCGGCACGAGGAATATGACTGGCGCGCCTCCCTTCGTTTTGCCACCGGGCAGAGGAAAGAGGGCTTGTTGTCCCTCATTATGTACTATAACGGCCGCGAGCTTTATCAGATAATGTTTTGGCTTCAAAAGGACAAAGATGGCAAAGACGCGCTTTTTATCGGCGCAATACAGGGCGCAAACACCGAGAACGCCACGGAAATAATAAAGGAAACCACGAAACTTTCTCACCGCTACCGTACAAAGAATTTGGTTCTTTATATGTTGCGGGCGGCGGCGCGAGCCATGGGAGTTCAAAAAATATACGCAGTGTCAAACGCCGGTTATTACGCAAATAATCATGTGCGAAGCGACCGAAAGTTAAAGACGGACTTTGGCGTGTTTTGGCAGGAAACCGGGGGAAAACCGGCCGCCGACGAACGTTTTTACGAATTGCCCATTGTAGAGCCACGCAAGGACATGGAGGAAGTGCCGACAAGAAAAAGAGCCGTTTATCGGCGGCGGTTTGCTTTTTTGGACGAAATCGACGACATTATAGCGGGCAACATGAAAAAAATCCTGAAGGAGGCCGCAACGGATGCGAATACTGTTGGCTAATTTTGCCAAAATGGTAAACGACAGCGGCGGCCTTGCCAAGGTTCATTGCGCCTTTGCCAACGAAATGCAAAGAAGCGGTCACAGCGTCCTTATGATGTACAGCGACGACAGGGAAGGCGAATTTTTTTATCCCGTTGACGCAGGGGTGGAGCTGTGCAATCTTCGCCATGTTTACGGCAAGGATATATGTTACCCGAAAAGTTATAAACTTAGGCGAGAAGTCCTTCGCTTGTTCAGCAAGAAGAAAGCTCGCGCCATAAACGACCGCTTTACCGAAAAGTATTTGCTCCCTTTGGTGAAAACAGCACTTGACGAGTTTGCCCCCGATATAATAGTATGTTTCCAGCCTGCGTCGAGCAAAACTTTTCTTTGCGACCTCAATGTGACGGATATACCCGTAATCACCATGTCCCATGGCGACCCGGAGGATTATTTTCACACTTACCCCCCGGAAGAATTGCCTTCCTTGGGGAAAAGCGCGGTTTGTCAAGTCCTTGTGCCATCCTTTGCCGAGGCAATAAAAAAGCGTTTCCCGGAAGTAAAAGTAAGGGTTATTGGCAACGTTGTGCCGCAGTACGAGGAACAGGCGGATTTATCGGCGAAAAAGAACGTTTATAAAATAATCTTCGTGGGCAGGCTGACCCGCAATCATAAGCGGCCTCATTTGCTCATTGATGCGTTTTCCCGCGTGGCGGAAGAATTTCCGAATTGGACGGTTGAAATTTGGGGCGCGCAGGACAGGAAAAGTTATTCCTCGGGTTTAGAAAAGCAAATTAAGAATTTGGGGCTTACAAAGCAGGTGTTCATTAAGGGCGCGACCCATGACGTTAAATCGGTTCTGCAGCATGGCGATTTGTTCGCTTTTCCCAGCGCTTATGAGGGCTTTGGGTTGTCGGCGGCGGAGGCCATGAGCATGGGGCTTCCCGTGGTGGCGTTTAGAAGTTGCTCCGGGGTAAACGAACTTATTGAGGACGGCGTGAGCGGTTTTCTTTGCGAGGACGGGGCGGAGGATTTTGCCGAAAAGATGGCGAGTCTTATGAAGGACGCAAATTTGCGGGCAAGAATGGGCGCGGCGGCGCGAGAGGCCATGAAAAAATATTCCGCCGACAAAATTTGGTCGGCATGGCAGAGTTTGTTGCGGGAAGTTGCGGGCAAGAAATAAACGGCGAAAGGAGGAAGCGCGGATGCGGAAAAAAATCATGTTTGTCGATGAAAGAAACGTCGTAAACTATGTGGGCGGCGCGGAAAAAATTATCTGCGATGCGGCTTCTTCCTTTGTGCATCGCGGTTTTGACGTGAGTATCGTCTGCATGAATTTGCACATGGGGATGCCCTTTTATCCTTTGGACGAAAAAGTGGCCTTTGTCAATTTGGCCTATGACTACGGAAAACCCTTCGGCGGCATTGTCTGGCTGTGGAAGAAACTGCAAAAGGAAATTTTGCGGGGCTTGGGCGGGCGTGAGCTTATAATAGGCGGGAAAAAATACCGCAACCCGCGACAGGATTATTTCTTCGGCGAGTTTATTACGCGGCTTAGTCGTTGCGTTGCCGAGTTAAAACCCGACGTGATAATCGCCGTCAGCGAGGACAGCGCGCATATTGCCCAATGCGCGGCGAATGTGCCGGTCATTGCCATGTGTCATTGCGACCCGTCGCTGATTATGGATAAATTCACCGAGGAGCAAAAAAGCGCGTGGCAAAACGCCCGCTTTATCCAAGTTTTGCAACCTCATTTTGCCGAGGAAATAAAAAAATTCGGCTATAAAAACGTAGTCACCATACCAAACTTCGTGGAACAGTTTGACGACGGCAACACCGCCGGGTATGATGTGTGCCGCAAAAAAATCCTCACGGCGGGGCGTTTGGAGGGAATTGCCAAACGGCAACACCTGTTGCTGAAGGCGTTTTTTATCGCCGGAGAAAAATTCCCCGATTGGACACTTGACGTGTACGGCGCGGCGGACAACACAGGCTATAAGAAAAAACTTGAGCAAATGGTGAAAGAGGCCGACTTTGCCGAGCGGGTTCATTTTATGGGGGTTACCGAGAACTTTTTTGCCGCCCTGTCCGAGGCGGATATTTTCGCTTTTCCCAGCAAGAACGAAGGTTTTGGCTTGGCGGTGGCCGAAGCCATGAGCTTTGGCTTGCCTGTGGTGGCTTGCCGCGAGTGTTACCCCAACGACGATTTTATAATTGACGGGCAAACGGGTTTGTTGGCCGGGGAAGGCGAGGAAAGTTTCGCCCAAAAGTTGATGCTCCTTATGGAAAACGCCTCCTTGCGCGAAAATTTGGGGCGGGCGGCGCACAAGGCCATGAAAAGATATGCCGCCGCCACGGTTTGGGACAAGTGGGAAGAACTTATAAACAATGTGTAGCACCGATAATTTTAATAAGCATAAAATACTGATGCTTGACGGTTGGCAGGGGCATGACCAAAATAAAAACGTAACGGCTTACCCTCTTTACGACTTTGGGGGCAAGGGCAGTCGTCTTGCCTTTAAGGTGGCGGAGCATTTGCACCTTTGCAAAATGGAACGTTGGTACGGAAAATGGCGCAGTAATGTGGCCGATTTTGACACGGTGATTATTTCCGACGGTATTCGCGGCGCGGACGTTATAGAATATATCAAAAAGCATAATCCACGGGCTAGGATAATTATTTATTACGTCAACACCTTTAACGACGGCGATCGCAATTCTCCCGAAAATTATCGGCGGTTCGGCGTGGAGTTTGCCACATTCGATCGCCAAGCCGCCGAGAAGTACGGCATTAAGTTTAAGCATTATTTTTACGAGTACGAAACCGAGGCCAAAGCGGCGCAAAGAAAAGGCGGCGACATTGAGTGGGATGCGGTTTTTTTCGGCGTGGACAAGGGGCGAATCGACGAACTTTTGCGCCTGCGGGACGAGATGAAGGAAATCGGCCTTAAACCGATTTTTTTTGTCGTGCCTTGGAAACGGCGAAAATATACGGCGCGGCAACGAGAAATTTTATTGGAAAATCATGTCCCGTATTCTAAAATTGCCGAGACGATTGTCAGGTCGCGGGCGGTGGTGGATATTAACATGAAGGGGCAAAGCGGCATCACCCAACGCCCCATGGAGTCCATGTTCTTGGAGAGGAAACTTATTACCGACAACCAAGACATCGTAAACTATGATTTTTACGACCCGCGCAATGTGTTTATAATCGGCCGTGACGATTTTGCCGCGTTGCCGCAGTTTATAAAATCGCCGTACATACCCGCAGAGGAAGAAATAAAGGACGGGTATCGCCCCAAGAAATGGTTGGAAGGTTTTTTCGATATATGAGGGGACACGAAAAGAAAAAACTTTAATTGCATTAGAGTTTTTTCTTTTTCTCTTTGAAAGGCGGCGTATAATTTGCGAGCGGCATTTAAGGAAGGAATAAGAGACGGAATGCCCATAGCCTTGGGTTATTTTGTCGTATCATTCACCCTTGGCATCGCGGCCAAAAATGCGGGGCTTACGGCGTGGCAGGGTTTTTTGGCCAGCTTCT